>CAYIPM010000040.1:0-6975 GCA_964365195.1 Candidatus Woesearchaeota archaeon | reverse complement strand
TAAATCAGCAGAAAGTTCGCTGTAATACAGCCAATAGTTTTTATTTTTTATCTTATTCTTCGATGGGAAGTTGATTATTGAATTCCCCTGCAATATTTTCAAGCATTTTTAGTTTTGTTGCCACAGTGCCGCGCCATTCTTTGTGACCTAATACCCAACCAAGTTTTACAAGAGCTGTTTCTGGTAGCATATCTTCCAAAAATACAACACCGATTTCTTGTAATTTTCTTCCCGGTGAATAGACGTAGGGGTCAAGCCGACCGTAAATTGTTTGAGGGGCTGCAAAAATTAACATACCCTGATTAATTGCTTCCTTTATTATTGGCAGCCAGTTATTTTTTCCTTCACTTGTTACATGACCTAAGCCAGACATTGCAATTACGACTCCTTTGTATTTTTTCTTGAAATAATAATTTAAAATATCCGGATCCTGACCTGGATAGAATTGTATAAGGGCTATGTTGTCATCGAAAAATGTGTCCGGTTCAACTTTATTTTTATTTCTTTTTGTGAAATTTTTTCGCAGAATTTCAATTGTGTTGTCTGGCCAAATTTTTGCTATGGGTATTGTGTTGATGGGTTTAAAGGCATCTCGTCGTGATGTATGCATTTTTCTGCATTTATTTCCTTGGAGCGCATAACAAAACTCGTCGCTGCTGTTTGCATGACCGACAAGCATAACTTCTGCGACGTCGCTTAAAGCCATATGCGCTGCACAAAGCAAATTAAGCCGCGCATCACTGCTTGCCCTGTCAGCGCTCTTTTGCGCATAAGTAAGCACGACTGGTTTACTGAGTTTACCGAGCATAAATGACAACGCTGCAGCAGTGTAGTGCAAAAAGTCTGTTCCGTGCGTGATAATAATTCCTTTTACCTGCGGATCATTGAGGGATTTTTTTATTTTTTTTGCTAAAGTTGCCCAATCTTTAAAATCCATATTTTCACTCGCTTTCATAAACGGACGAATAATTCTCACGTCAGTATATCTAAAGATTTCCGGATAAATCTGGAATAATTCCTGAGAATCAATAAGCCATTTCACTCCTCCAGTTATAGGATCTAATTTGCTTGAAATTGTCCCGCCGGTAATATAAAAATCAACAAGGGGCTTTTGCCCTGAGACAATTATTTTTTTTGTTTCTTTTTCTTCTTTTGTTTTGCCATTTTCAAGAAGTTTTATTTCGGTAATTTCACTTTTTTTAAATGCGATATTATACCCGTTTTCCAATTTTATAAGAATGACTTTTGAATCATAACTTTCAAGCAAGATTCCTTTTTCCTTTTTTTGATTAACAAGCAATTCTATTTTGTCGCCAATCTCTGGTTTTCGAAATGGTTTTTTCATATAGTAAGAACGAGAAAGAAGATTAAAAAGGTTTTTAAAATCAAAACTTTATTATTTTGTATGACAAATAATTTACGAGAAGTTAACATTTATGAATTACAGCCGAGTGAAATCTCTCTCAATGATAGAAGTATAGAATTCTATTCTGAAACGTTCCCTCTGTTGCGAGATAATGACTATCCCGAGATATGGGAATTAGACGGAGAAATGGTTATTTCCGACGGACATAATCAATTGTATGATCGATTGCAACGAGGAAAATCTCGTATGTTCGTTAATTATTTTACACGCGAGAATTGCGGTGTTGGAAAATCTGTTTACGATTATATTATTGATGAATTAAGAAATTGTGTGGCACAAGCGAAGAAGAGAGGCATACGAAGAATAACTGATCTTATTTATAGTAAATGAAATTATTTTTCGTAAATTTTAATTTCATTTCCTAAATACCAAGGAAAAAATTTTCTACGAAAATTTATTTCCGTTGATATAATAAGAATGATTTTTATAAATATTTAGTCTGATTTAATTTTTGGATAGATTACTAACATCCATTTTTTTACTATCTTGCCTGGTTCATCTTCTTCCCACCAGTTTTCAACAAAATTTTTCTCATTAATCCATTTACATTTTTTATCATAGGCCGGGTCTGAAAGTAAGAATTTATTTTTATCATACCCAATAATAACTGAAAAATGTCCGCCGTGATATGCTTGATAATCGACTATAACTGGTATGCCTGATTGTATAAAACGTTTAATGTCTGTAATTGTTGCATCTTCTTTTTCAAAAAATTTCATGTCTAGTCCTTTGAGGGCTTTTTTAAATCCTTTATGAAGTGTACCCTCTATGGTGCAGGCAGTTTTTTTGATGAGATACTTTATGTTTTTATTTACTTGATAAAAATCGAGAACTATTTTTAATGCAGATGGACCGCATGACCAACTAGTTATTTGTCGGTGATGACCTACCGGCAAAATAATTTTTTTATTTCTAATATCAAATTCTATTAAACTGGCTTGTTCATGAGCATGATTATAATCAATGCCCCTCTTCATCAAATTATATTCGTATATCTCGTGGGCAATTATTTCTTGTATTTCAGATTTGTTTGAATCGTCTATCCAAATTTCGTCTAGGGGGATATAGCGGTATCGCAAGCCATGTCCTCCCATGGTAAAATCAAAATCAATAAAATGTCTTATTTTATATCCATTCACTATATAAATTTTTAATCCTGCCCGCTGGCCGATTTTTTTTATTTTGACATTGATATGAGAAAGAATTCGCTGCGGAATTTTTTTAACATCATCTAATTTAAAAATTCTTAATTTTTCTTGTTCCCTAATTAGGTTGCGAGGAATTATTTTTTTATTCATACGTTTACTAATTATTTTTGATTTATAAATTGTAAGTTAGCAACCTTTATTAAGTTCTATGAATTTTTATATTCAAGAAAGAGAAAAGATGACACGTGTTGCTATAAACGGCTTGGGAAGAATTGGCAGGACTTTTTTGAAGCTGGCAATTGAAAAAAAAATTGATGTTGTTGCTGTAAACGATTTGACTGATTGTAAAAATTTGGCATATCTTCTCAAATATGATTCTGTATATGGGGTGTGGCATAAAAAAATTGAAGTAGGAAACAATTTTTTGAAGATTAAGGGGAAAAAGATTATTGCGTTATCTGAAAAAAATCCTGAAAAGTTACCCTGGAAAAAATTAGGTGTTGACATTGTTATCGAATCGACGGGATTTTTTACTGAAAAAGGGAATGTGCATTTTGTTGCTGGCGCTAAAAAAGTTTTGATAACTGCTCCGTGTAAAAATAATCAGATCACTATTGTTCCTGGCGTTAATGATGTTTTGTTGAAAAAAAATCATACACTTATTTCTGTTGCTTCATGCACGACAAATTGTTTTGTACCAATTGCACATGTATTACATAGCGCGTTTGATATTGAGAGGGGTTTTATGACAACAGTGCATGCTTATACTGCTGATCAACGTCTGCAGGATGCGCCGCATGAAAAGTTTCGTCGCGGACGTGCTGCTGCAGAAAATTTAGTGCCAACAACCTCAGGGGTTTTATTTGCATTGAATCAAGTTATGCCGGAACTAGCGGGCAAGATTGATGGCCTTGCAATTCGCGCGCCAGTTATGTGCGGTAGTCTTGTAGATTTTAGTGTTATGTTGAAAAAATCTATCTCTCGAAATGAAATTAATGCCGCCTTAAAAAAAGCTGCTGCAGGAAATTTAAAAGGAATTATAGAATATAGTGAAGATGAGCTTGTTTCGCGTGATGTTATTGGCAATCCTCATTCTGCAGTTGTTGATAGTTTGTCGACGCAGATTATTGATGAGGGGCATGGTTGCGGTACAATGGCAAAAGTGTTGGCATGGTATGATAATGAATTTGGATATTCGAATAGACTAGTTGATGTTGTGGGGATGGTGAAAATTTAAGAATTATTTTTTCTTTTTTACCTGTTTAAAATATTCAATTTGCCGCAGGCGTTTTTTTGCTTCTTTAATGGTTTTATATGTTCCCATGTTTCTCAGTATCTCCGCATAAGCGGTTTTGTTCTGTCTTAAAAATATATTTTGAACTGTCAATCAAAACCAATCTTTACATATATCGTCGATAAAACAAAACCGCGTGGGTGGGCGAACAATTTTATTTGGCAAATTGAATAAAAATAACAAAATAGAATTGTAAGATGGTGGGCGGAAGGTGGCGGGGCAAAAGTCTGTGCGGAGATACTGGTTTCTACCCTTTTCAGAAACAACTCTGTAGCTCTTTTTTATTTTTTTAATCATATAAGAATAAGGACGGGGGTGTATAAATAGATTTTTAGAAACTGAGAAAGTTTAAATAAGTGAGTTCACTTATTTTTGCATGACTAATATAACGCTCTCTATTGATGATGACGTATATAATAAAATGAGAAAACATTCTGAAATAAAATGGAGCGAGTTTGTAAGAAAGATGATTCATAAAAGAATTGAGGAGCTCGAGCATTTAGAAAAAAGTATTAGTAAGGAAAGTATTCTTACGATGCTCGCATCTGAACATATTTTAAAAAAAGACTGGGACAATGAAAGCGATGAGCGGTGGAATTCTTTATAATCAACGTGATATTGTTTTAATTCCGTTTCCTTATTCTGACCTATAGTAAAAGACAGAAATTTTTCCCCAAAAATTTCTGCTTTTCCTCGATAGTCAAGGCGCATCTGGGGAGATATCAGCGTCCTTGACTATAACGGGATCAAAACAACGACCTGCATTAATAATCTCCAACGAAATTGTTAATAATTCGCACGATAGAATCTGTTGTCTTATTTCAACAATTGAGCAGCGCGGTGATATTCAAATTTTAAAAAATGATTTTAATAAAGGAAAATTACCATTTACAAGTTTTGTACGATCTCATCGATTATTTACTATTCATGAAAAAATAATCAAGAAAAAAATTTGTGCTGTTAATGAAAAATTTCATACTATTGTCTTAAAGAAAATTAATGAATATTTAATGTTAAAATAATCTTTTCAAAACTTCCTCTATGTTTGTATTTTTTAAATCATACGATGTTATTGGCCGACCACCAACGGAAATAAGAAATTCATTATTTATTACTTTCTCTATTTTTACAATTCGCTCATTCCATGTGCAGGCTACAGTAAAACCTTTCTCATCATATTCCCTGATAATAAGCGGAGGAAGTTGTTTTATTTCCTCTTCACTTCGCCTGGTTTTTAAATAGAGGCTGTTTTCAATAGCATCTAGTTCTGCCATATATAATAATTTCATATATTTTTCTGATTCTCTCAGCAACTCTACTCCTTCAATAATTCTTGAATATTTATTTTCTAGGAGTTTTTTAATAATTTCATTCATCTTTTTTCCATAAGTATTTACATACATTGTATTGATGGTAAAACCTATTGTAAATCCCTCGTCATCAAGCGTTTTTAAAAAAATTCTTGGTTTGGAAAAATCCTGATGTTCTTTTGTGAATGTATGTAACTGGATTGAAAGTGGAATAACTAGGCCATATTCAACATCGTCTTTAATTTTTTCAATTAAGCCCATCGGCGTTTAATTACCCAAAACTATATAAAATTTTATATCTTCCTCAACTTGCACACAAAAAAACCTTCTAAATCATTATCATGATGATAAATGCGCGCAGCGCGACTCATCGACGGCGAAAATGTTTTATTTTTCCAGTGTGTTATGCCGGGACGTGTTTTGAGAGGCAGTGATAGGAAAGAAATTTCTAGGGGAAAATTATCGAGGAGATATTGCACAATTTCTTCGTTTTCTTCTGGCGCATAAGTGCAGGTTGAATACAAAAGTTCTCCCTCTTTTTTTAGTAAACTCGCAACGATACTTGCAAGTTTTTTTTGTTTTCGCGAAAGCATTTTCAAAAGACCCTCGCTCCATTCCAAATAGGTTCGTGGGCTATTGCGCACATTTCCTTCACCAGAGCAGGGAGCGTCAAGCAAAATTTTATCGAATTGATAGTATAGTTTTTTTAATTTTTCTCCTAATTCAAAGCCGCTGTGCAATGTAACAATAGCATTTGCAACGCCGCATCGCTCAAGATTTGCCGCTAAAATTGAAATTCTTCCACCGGAAACATCGTTGGCAATAATAGTGCCTGCATTTTTCATCATTGCGGCTGCTTGTGTTGTTTTACTACCTGGAGAAGCGCAGAGATCAAGCATCAACTCGTTTTCTTTTGGTTGCAATGCAAAAATCGGCATCATACTCGTTATTTCCTGGATATAATAATAACCGAGAATATGTTCGACTGCTTTTCCCAGCGCTCCTGGTTCTAGGATTGAATCAATTATAATAATTTCCGGATTGTTTTTATACGGCTGATGAAATTGCCATTGCTTTTTTTGTAGTAATTCTTTTAATTCTTCGACGGTAATTTTCAGTGTATTCACCCGAATTGCTTTTTTTGACCGTGTCTCTCCAACACTGAAAAATTTTTTGAGATCTTCTTCGTCGTTAAGCAATAATCTCATGCGCTGAATAAATTTCTCTTTTGGAAGATATGTGGCGGGCATGAAATAATAAATGATAAAGAGGTTTTAATATGCTTGGATTATTTTCAAATTGAGGTTAATACCCCGCAACTTGCTGCGTCGTCGATTTGAAAATTAGAAATTGTCGATGCGCAACAAAAATTTCGCGGAATACTCCGTCAGCTTGCTGTTACAGATAGCGAAATTTTAGACAATTTCTTTATTTTTTTCTGTTATCCTCTTTCCAATTTTTTTCTTTTTTCGATTCTTTTTTTTAATACCTCGTGAGGAGTCGGCTGGATACTAGATGTTTTTTTAAAAATTAACTTTTCTATATTATCCCAAAATCCAAGCTCTTGAATATAAAAAGAAACGCTTATTGGATTGACTGCGCCGTATTGATCTTTTAATTTTTCTAAATAACTATTCCATAAATCTAAATTGTTTTTGAAATAACGCGCGATAATTGTTTCTTCGAGAAAATATAAATAACTTCTCTGCCGAGGAACTATGCAATATTCAGCACAGGATTTGAGTTCATGCAGTCTTTTTAATAAAAAACTAATATCAGTATCTGCTTCTTTTACGA
>CAYIPM010000039.1:0-7044 GCA_964365195.1 Candidatus Woesearchaeota archaeon | reverse complement strand
TTATCAGTTATTAAGTCTGATAAAAATGGCATATCCTAAAGATTAAAGAGTATCTTATTTCTCAATGGTATTTGGGTAAAGTAGAAAAGGAATTTGTTTTAGAAGTTCTTTATGATGAATATTTTAGTTTTTCATTAAAAAGAAGGATAATTGAGAAGATTTTTGCAGAAAGATGTAACTCAAAGTTAAAACCTAAATTAAAATATATGTTAGAATCATTAAATAGACTAAATTCTATTCGGAACTATTTTGCTCATTGTACCGAAACTATGACTCTTAGTAATATAGATGAGGAATATATTCCAGACCCAAAGAATCACGATAAATCATTAGATTTCCAAGATTTATACGAAGAATTTATAAAAAAGGAAAAAGAAGTTAATAAATATTTTTATGAGTTATTCACTTCTATTGGTGGAAAATCTACAACTAATAAAAAAAAGAAAGCACATAAAATTTATACAGATTAGCTTAAGATAAATTTTGTGTAAAAAGTATATCCTTATTTAGACTATTTACACAAAGCCCTTCTTAACCGCAACCTTAATAAATCTACAATCTGCATTCTATCTACAGTAACGGCTCAGTAATTCATAATCCAAAATATATAGTATTCTCAATTAATACGGCTCATCAATTCATATTCATGAAAGATATAATAATTCGGGGGGCGCGAGAACATAATTTGAAAAACATAAATGTAGTCTTACCCCGCGATAAATTTATTGTGATTACTGGTTTATCTGGTTCAGGAAAATCAACACTCGCATTTGATACACTTTATGCAGAAGGACAGCGTCGCTATGTTGAATCATTAAGTGCGTATGCGCGTCAATTTTTAGGCGTCATGAATAAGCCTGATGTTGATTCTATTGAGGGTTTATCACCGGCAATTTCTATTGAACAAAAAACAACATCGAATAATCCGCGCAGCACTGTTGGCACTGTCACAGAAATTTATGATTATCTAAGACTTTTATTTGCTCGTGTCGGCGTGCCGCATTGCCCAGAGCATCATATAAAAATTCAAGCACAATCAGCAGAGCAAATTGTGCAGCGCATTGCAAAAGATTTGACCGGAGAAATTACAATTCTTGCGCCCGTCATTAGACAAAAAAAAGGAACACATGATGTTATTATTGATGAGATGAAAAAAGAGGGCTATACAAGAATGAGAGTCAACGGAAAAATTCAGCGCGTCGACGAAAAAATATCTTTAGAGCGTTATAAAAAACACGACATCGATATAGTCATTGATCGGCTCATAGTAACAGACACAACGCGCCTCACCGAAAGTATTGAACTCGGCTTGAAAAAATCAGGCGGACTGATTATAGTTGAGAATAAAGGCAATGATCACACTTATTCCTCTTCATACGCCTGTCCCGTGTGCGGCATTTCATTTGAAGAATTGCAGCCCAGAATGTTTTCTTTTAATAGTCCGTTTGGAGCGTGTGAAGAATGTAAGGGCTTGGGTGTAAAAATTGAATTTGATCCAGACTTAATTATTCCGGACAAATCAAAAAGTATTATGGATGGAGGCATTGCTATCTACGGAAAAATGGATTTAAGCTGGCGCGGTCAGCAATTGCAAGTCGTTGGAAAAAAATATAAATTTGATTTGTTCACGCCCATGGAAAAATTTTCACAAGAACAATTACAAGTTTTATTGTACGGTGCTCCAAAATCTTCATTGCGTGGCTTCTGGTCAACAGGTGCAACGATGAATTTTGACAGCGGTTGGGAAGGAATTATTCCGCAGTCAGACCGACTCTACAAAAAAACAGAATCAGATTGGCGAAAACAAGAATTTGAAAAATTCATGCGCGCTTCTCCGTGTTTGAAATGTCACGGAAAACGGCTCAAAGAAAAAGTGCTTGCAGTAACAGTACAAGAAAAATCAATTATAGATCTTACAGATCTAGCAGTAACTGATTGTCTTTCTTTTTTTGAAAATATATCTTTCACTAAAAAAGAAACTGAAATCGCGCGGCTCATTCTCAAAGAAATTGTATCACGATTAAAATTTTTAGTCGACGTCGGTTTAGGATATCTGACGCTTTCACGTCATGCAGGCAGTTTATCCGGCGGTGAAGCGCAGCGCATTCGACTCGCAACACAAATCGGTTCAAATTTAATGGGAGTGCTGTATATTCTCGACGAGCCCTCAATAGGATTGCATCAGCGCGATAATAATAAGCTCATAGAAACATTGCATACCTTGCGTGATTTGGGAAATACGCTGATTGTCGTCGAGCATGATGAAGATACGATTCGTCGGGCAGATTATGTCGTCGATATGGGTCCTGGTGCAGGCATTCATGGCGGAAAAATTATCGCAATTGGCACGCCTCAGGAAATTATAAAAAATGCAAATTCACTGACTGGAAAATATTTGTCAAAAACATTGACAATCCCGGTGCCAAAAACAAGAAGAAAGGCGAAAGGAGAAGTTATTTTTTTAGGATGCAGTGAACATAATCTCAAAAATATCGACGTGAAAATTCCAACAGGAGTAGTAACCTGTCTCACTGGTGTTTCAGGTTCAGGAAAATCAACACTCTTGGAAGAAATTATTTACAAGGGTTTAATGAAAAAAATTAATCAAAGCAGAATGATTCCGGGAAAACATAAGGCAATAGAATTAAACGGAGAAATAGATAAAGTAATTGTTATAGATCAAAGTCCTATTGGAAGAACCCCGCGCAGTAATCCCGCGACGTATATTAAAGCATTTGACGAAATCCGTATGTTGTTCGCCGCAACTAAAGAAGCAAAATTACGCGGCTATGGCCCTGGAAGATTTTCTTTTAATGTTCACGGAGGAAGATGCGAAAAATGTTTTGGTGACGGCACCATAAAAATAGAAATGAATTTTCTTCCTGACGTCTATGTCGAATGTGAAGAGTGCAAGGGAAAACGCTACAATGCAGAAACATTAAAAGTGACCTATAAAGACAAATCAATTGCAGATGTTCTTGCAATGAGTGTTGAAGAAGCGCTCGTGCTTTTCAAGGCAGTTCCTTCGATTGAACGAAAACTCACGACGCTTGTCGACGTGGGATTAGGGTATATCAAAGTCGGACAAAGTGCAACAACACTTTCAGGCGGCGAAGCGCAGCGGGTGAAATTAACAAGAGAACTTGCAAAACGAGGAACAGGAAAAACACTCTATCTGCTTGACGAACCAACAACAGGATTACATTTTCATGACATCAGAAAATTACTCGAAGTCTTGCAAGGTCTCGTCGACAAAGGTAATACTATGGTCATTATAGAACATAATCTGCAAGTTATTAAATCAGCAGATCATATTATTGATCTTGGCCCAGAGGGGGGTGACAAAGGCGGCTCAATTGTAGTAACCGGTACACCGGAAGAAATAATTAAAAACGCGCACAGTCACACAGCAAAATTTCTTGCGCCGCTCTTAAAAAAATAAATGTCCTATTCATCATGACTACCATTTCAGATATATCGTTTCTCCCAACAGGCCCTGGTTGTTATTTATTTAAAGACGGGGGAGAAAAGATTATGTATATTGGAAAAGCAAAAAATATTCGTAAGCGTGTTTCTAATTATTTTCAAAAAAAAGATCACGATTTAAAAACACAACTCTTAGTTTCATACATACACAGTATAGATTGTATTGTGACCACAACAGAAGTTGAAGCCCTACTTCTCGAAAATAATCTCATAAAAAAATATTATCCAAAATATAATCTTGATTTGAAAGATTCTCGACGTTATGCATATATTTTGGTTCATAATGACCCAATTCCTTGGATTGAAGTCGTGCGCGAAAGAATTACAAGTGGAGAATATTATGGACCATTTGTCTCCGGCGCAATGCGAAAAATAATTATGGATATACTCACAAGAAATTTTAGGATACTCACAAGAAAACCTTCTCCCCATCTTAAAAAATTAATTAATAAAGAAGAATATATGCAACGCTTGCAGCAGGCAAAACAAATTCTCAAAGGAAATGTACAGCCACTGATAGAAGAACTCCAGATAAAAATGAAATCCTCTTCAGAAAAAACATATTATGAATATGCGTTGAGTTTAAAAAATCAGATAGAAGCATTAGAAGTTCTCACAGAAAAACAGCGTATGGAATTAACTCGAAAAGTAGACGCCCATATTATTAACTACATGATCACCGGTGAAGAGTTGTATTTATTATTATTTTCTATCCGTAACGGGGTGCTGGAAGAAAAACAATCGTACACCTTTTCATTTTATGAAGACTGTTTTGAGGATTTTCTCGTGCAATATTACGACACAGCCCCGATTCCACAAGAATTAATTCTGCCGCATTCCGTCGATCCAGCATTCAGCGAATATCTCTCACTCAAAGGAAAAAGAACCGTTGCAATTATCGTGCCGCACAAAGGAGATAAAAAAGAATTGCTTGATTTAGTCGGCTATAATATCAATGCCACATTTTTCGTCGGCAGAGAACCGACCAAATGCTTACAGGAAATAGCAATGCTTGATAAACTTCCTCGACACATAGAATGTTTTGATATTTCACATCTCGGAGGAACAAATACTGTTGCATCAATGGTAACATTCCGCGATGGTCTTCCTGAAAAAAAATCCTACAGAAAATTTAAGATACATACTGCAATAGAGTCCGATGATTATGGTGCAATGCGCGAAGTAATCAAGCGACGTTATGGTGCAAGTTTACGCTACTTCATGAAAAACCCTGACTTAATCGTTGTCGACGGAGGAAAAGGACAACTGCGCGTCGCGCTCACAGCCCTTCGTGAATTAAAACTCTCAATTCCTATTATTGCGCTCGCAAAAAAATATGAAGAGGTCTATCTACCAAATAAAAAAACACCGCTCATCATTGATAGAAAAAATAAGGGCTTGCAGCTATTGCAGGCAATGCGTGACGAAGCGCATCGATTTGCAATTAGTTATCAAAGACTCTTGCGAAAAAAATCCTCCTTAGCAAAATAATTAAATCATCTTTCTTCTCTTTTCTTACTATGACTAACTCATTCAATCTCAAAGCTCCTTTCAAACCAGCAGGTGCACAGCCGCAGGCAATTAAAGAGCTTACTGAAGGTATTATTAATAAGAAGTTAAATTATCAAACACTGCTCGGCGTAACAGGTTCTGGAAAAACATTTACCATGGCAAATGTGATTCAGGCAGTGAAAAAACCAACACTTGTTATCGCACATAACAAAACTCTCGCCGCACAGCTCTATCGTGAATTCAAAGAATTTTTCCCCGATAATCGGGTTGAATATTTTATTTCATTTTACGATTATTATCAGCCAGAATCCTACATTCCGCAAAAAGATCAATACATCGAAAAAGATTCTCAGATTAATCCGTTAATAGAGCGCATGCGACTGGCGGCAACAGCGTCGTTATTAAGTAGAAAAGACGTTATCGTGATTGCATCAGTATCCTGCATTTATGGTATTGGAAATCCTAAGAATTTTTTAGGCATGGGCGTTGATTTTTCAAAAAAAACTGCCTTGTCGCGTACCCAAATAATGTCTCAATTGATTGACATGCAATACGAACGAAATGATATGGAACTCTTGCCAGGAAGATTTCGAGTCAAGGGAGATACCATAGATATTATTCCCGGCTATGAAAAAGACATTCTGCGAATTGAATTATTTGGCAACACTCTTGATCGTATGCAAATTATTGAAAAAAATACAGGTAGCTTACTTCAAGCATTGGAACATTATTTTTTATTTCCGGCGCGACATTTTGTAACACCTCCGGATCAAATGAATCGAGCCATATATGCAATAGAAAAAGAATTGATAGAACAGTTGCCAAAACTCGGCATGATAGAATCGCATCGATTAAAACAGCGAACGCAATATGATGTGGAGATGATGAAAACACTGGGATTTTGTAAAGGCATTGAAAATTATTCGCGTCATTTTGATAACAGAAAAGAGGGAGAAAAACCGTTTTGTTTGCTCGATTATTTTGGTGATGATTTTTTAATAATTATCGATGAGAGTCACCAGACAATTCCACAGTTGCATGCAATGTACAAAGGTGATAGGCAGAGAAAACAAACGCTTGTTGATTATGGGTTTCGTCTGCCAAGTGCGTTAGACAATCGTCCCCTGCATTTTGATGAGTTTGAAACATATATGAAAAAAAATCCTGTTGTTTTGGTTAGTGCAACGCCTGCAAAATATGAAAAAGAAAAAAGTGAGCAAATAGTTCAGCAAATTGTTCGTCCCACAGGCCTTGTTGATCCGCTTGTCGAAGTGCGTTCAGCAAAAGAGCAAATGAAAAATGTCATTGCAGAAATAAAATCTGTTATTCAAAGAGGTGATCGAATACTGGTAACCGCGCTCACAAAAAAACTCGCCGAAGAAATTTCAGATTATTTTGCGTCCATGGGAATAAAAACCCGATACTTGCATGCAGAAGTGAAAACACTTGAGCGTACAGAAATAATCCGTCAGCTTCGCCTCGGTAAATTTGATGTTCTCGTCGGTATTAATTTGTTGCGGGAAGGAATTGATATTCCAGAGTTAGGTCTGGTCGTTATTTTAGATGCAGATAAAGAAGGATTTTTGCGTGACGCGCAAAGTCTTGTTCAAATTATCGGTAGAGCTGCTCGTAACGTCAACGCAAAAGTAATTCTCTATGCAGATAAAATGACACAATCAATGCAAGAGGCAATAAATGAAACAGCGCGACGCAGAGAAATGCAAATTGCATACAACAAAAAAAATAAAATTACTCCACAAACAATTAAAAAACCAATTGAAGAGGCGGCAATTATTGTCAAGGATACCAAACATATTCCTAAAACAGAAAAAGAAAAATTAATCCCGCAGCTTGAAAAAGAAATGCGCGAGGCGGCCAGTCTGCTTGATTTTGAGCTTGCAATTGCTTTACGTGATCAGATTACCCTGCTGCAAAACGAATTGGGAATACAAAAGAAAGAGGAGATAATATAATTAAATAGTAGTAACAATATGCTTTGTCCGGAATAGAATTTTAGAACCGAAAAATAATTAATCTTAAAAAAAT
>CAYIPM010000038.1:0-7129 GCA_964365195.1 Candidatus Woesearchaeota archaeon | reverse complement strand
TCACCTCCTTTTATTTAAGAAATATTTTTGGATTATTTAATATGGGATGGAGCCGGTTTTTATTTTGGATATGAAGAAGACGAATCTCAGAGTATTTCTATTTTCTATAATCACAATATTTGATGGCAATTAGGAATACAAAGTAAAAGACCTAGTCCTATATTAATTGATCAATTTTATGATGATTATAAAAATAGCAAATTATGTTTTATGTCTGACAATTATAGAAAATGTGATGTAAATAATAGGATTAAGTCAAAGGATTATATAACCTGTCTAGGTATAAAGCCAATATTAATACAAATAGAAACTCTTCATGGAAAAGATTTTGGCGCACAAACATTTGACCAATTAATGCAGTACATTCGAGAATTAAAGCACTCTGTTGATTCGTCATAAAAACCTTTAAATCCCTCCAAACGTTCTTATCAGTATGGAAAAAAATGGGGCAAATCCACAAGAAAAAGTCGTTCACATAACAAGGGAAACTATTCAGGATATTGACGAATCTAGCGAAATTGAATCAATGCGCAAAATTGAAGCAGCGCTTTTTTTGTCTGCCCGATTTCTTTCGCTTAAGGAATTAGTATTATTAACCGACACAAATCCTTTGATGGTTAAAGAACTCCTCGAAAAAATAAGTCAGCGATACGTGCAGGAATACTCCGCCCTGGAGATCATTCATAAAGACGATATCTGGAAAATGGATGTGAAAAAAGAATATTTTAATTTGATAAATAAATTAGCAACTGGCTCTGCAGAATTTACAAAAGCTGAAGCAGAAACCCTCGCTGTTATTGCCTATAAACAGCCAGTTAAGCAGTCAGTCATCATAAAAATTCGCGGCAATAAAGCATATACTCACATAAAAAAATTTATTGAGACAGGCCTGCTCCTTGCAAAAAAAATTGGACACACAAATGAATTAAAATTAAGCGAAGAATTTTTTGACTATTTCCACTTGCAAGGAAAAAATCTTAAAGAGCATGGATTACTCTCTGATGAAATTGACGACGAAGAAGAGGATGAAAATAAGTTGGAAGCACCGAGGGATTCTCAGGAGAATGGCTAAATGGAATTTTTGCCTTTCATATATCTGACCTACATGTTTATTTCACTATACATGATGACGCTTTTTTTAATGATTTATGTGAGAAATAAAAAAGATTTTTTCAATTATCCGACTATTACAAAAAAATATGCGGTGAGTTTTGTCGTACCGGCGTTTAATGAAGAAAAATCAATTCAGGAAACGATTGAGCATATTTTTAATAGTGGCTATGAAAATCTCAAGGAAGTTATCGTTGTCAACGATTGTTCAACTGATAAAACAAAAGAGCGCGTCGAATTATTGTTAAAAAAATATCCTAAACTCAAGCTGATTAATAATAAAAAAAATCTAGGGAGTGCTGCTGCAGCACAAAATGTCGGGCTTCACAGTGCAACCGGAGAATTAATTGCAATTGTCGACGGAGATTCATTTCCTGCCTCTCTCTCAATCACAAAAATGGCTGGTTATTTTGACGATGAAAATGTCGGGGCTGTCACGTGTCCCGTTCTTGCAAGAAATCAGAACACATTCTGGGAAAAAATACAGGCAATTGAATATCAGGCAATTTCTTTTGGCAGAAAATTGCTTGAATATATTGATGCAATTTATGTAACGCCGGGTCCGCTAGCACTCTATCGAAAAAAAGCATTGAAGGATATTGGCGGTTTTGATGAAAATAATCTAACACAGGATATTGAAGCAACATGGCACCTGGCGTATAATGGATGGGATAGAAAAATGTGTCTCCAGACTCATGTTTCAAGTGTTGTTCCAAATAAACTAAAACCTTGGTGGAAACAACGACGACGATGGAATGTTGGAGGATTGCAGTGCATTGCAAAATATCGCTCATCATTAGGAACAAAAGGAATGCTCGGCTGGTTTATTATTCCTTTTTTTATGATTAATTTATTTTTGGGCTTATTCGGTCTTGCAATTTTTTTATATGTAGCAACTAGAAACATCCTGGCTAAATTTTTATTTACGCGCTATTCAATTGAGGCAGGCACGCCATTATTAACTGTCGATTCATTATACATCACACCAAGTTTTCTTAATTATCTGGGAATTATTTTATTTTTTGCAGGGCTATTCTATATTCTGCTCATTCTTTCAATTCTCAATGAAAAAATTATGCAGCGGGAGAATATTTTAAATATTCCGTTTTATTTAATACTCTATCTCATCTTGTATCCGTTTATTATGATCGACGCATTATGGCATTATTATAAGGGGAAAAAGGTGTGGAGATAATATGTTTCATTCGCAAAAAAACGTTTTTTGGCAGGCATTATTAGTGACAATACTTATTTTTAGTATTGGTCTCATTGCCGGTTTTGTCTTGGAAAATTGGCGCACAAGTCAAATAGATTTTTTATTTCAAAAGTCAGAAATTGATCTTCTCGACGCAAAAATACAAAATCAGATATATACAGAAAATAACTTTGATTGCCCGACAGCTATACAAGAAAATATTAACTTTGCAAACAGAATTTATAATGAAGCAAAAATTTTAGAAAAATATGAAACTGCAAGCAGATTGACCGAAGAAATATATTTCGAACATAAAAAATACGATATTCTCAGAACGCTTCTCTTGCTTAATTCGATAAAAATAAAAGAAAAATGCAATGCGATCTACGACGAACTAGTGTATTTTTACAATTTCGACGAACCGGATATTGATAAAAAAGTGCGTCAGAGGATTTTCTCAAATCAATTGCGTGAAATTAAAGAAATGAAAGGCAGTTCAGTATTGCTGATTCCTATTGCCGGAAATATAAATGTTTCATCAATTGTGCTTGTATTAAAAATGTACAATGTATCTGAAGAAGAACTGCCGGTCATTGTCATTAACAAAGATAAAAAAATAAAAGAGCTCGTCGACATTGCAGAAATACTAAAATATCTGCATTAAGGTTAACAATCTCGTGGGGGCATATTACCTAAGGTTAATAATCTCATGTCACTTTTTCGTTTTATCGACGGAAATCCATTTCGTGTTTTTTTCGCATTTTGGGAGCATTTTTATTAGAATTTATTGGTTCAACGCTCCCCGCATTTTCCTAAATTTAAAAGAAACATTCTTTGGTTATTTTGTAACTAACCAAGCCCTGCTCCAAATGCGATATACTTGGTTATATTCATTTTCAAGCATAAATCCAAAACTTAATTCTTCTCTTGCAAAATCTCCATCTCCGCCCATTTTACCTTCTATTCGAGGGTCTCCAAAAGAAGTTCCAAATCTTTCTTTTTCTGCCTTCATAAATTCCTCAAATGCTTCTCCTATTGATAATTCTTGTTTTTTGAAAGCATCATATTCTCTATCATCAATAGCACCAAACATAAATCTAAGTCCAAATTTAGACATTAGCCTCATTTGTTTAAAATATCTATCTCTAACAGGATCAGAAGATTCTTGAATAAAAGCTACATAATCTTTATCTTCTGCTCTTACATTCATCATTCTTAAAAATCCTTCAAAATCTTCTTTTCTAACACTATTACCAAAATAAATAAGGCCTCCAGTTTCTTCTTGAGGAGGGTCTCCTCTGATAGGTTCGAGAGAATTTCCTTGATAGCCATATACTCCATTTCCATAAGGAGTAAATTTAGATAAATCTCCTGGCTGAACTTGTAGCTGCTTTCCAGGCCATACTGCAGGACTTATAATTAATCTGTCTAATCTCTGTTTTGTCATTTTTATTTTCTAGAATTCTAAGGCGATTCTGTTACCATCACCTCTATTTTCTTATAAATTTGAGCTTTTTAATCCTTTCTGTTTGTGTTACAAAACTTATCATACTTTTTGTATCAAAATGTGTCATAAATCATGTAATAAAAAGTATTACACAGAACTCGTGGGATTCTCGAACCTTAGGTTCAAGTCTCCAAAATCTTATCGACGCTGAGGTTCAGGGAGCACTTAACTATATGTTTTTGGGAGCGTTTAACTGGCTATTTTTAGAGGAAAATTGGGGGGGGGGGCACTTAACTCAAAACTGAATATTATTAATTGAATTGGAGCGGAGGCATAAATTAATAAGGCAATTGATATCTATCATAATTATGTCAAAATATGTTACGAAATCCTCTGATTACGCTTTGGAGTTAAAAAACATAAGCAAAAGTTTTGACAACAACTTTGATGTTATCAAGGATATAAGTTTGAAAGTAAGAAAAGGAGAATTTATTTGTTTTATTGGACCTTCAGGATGTGGTAAAACTGTTCTTCTTTACATAATTGCTGGTTTTTTATATCCCTCAAAAGGCAAAATATTAATCAATAATTCAGAAATAAATTCCATTGGTTTGGACCGTATTATGGTCTTTCAGGATCACATGCTCTTTCCATGGAAAACCGTTCTTGGAAATATTTTATTTGGTTTAACTAGCACTAATTTAAGTAATGATAAAAAAATAGCTATTGCTGAAAAATATCTAGACCTTGTTGACCTTTCAAAGTTTAAAGATTGGCCAATACATAAGTTATCTGGGGGGATGAAACAAAGAGTAGCTTTTGCAAGAGCATTGGTAGCTGATCCAAAAATATTACTTATGGATGAACCATTTTCATCTTTAGATTCTATTGCTAGAAAAAATTTAAGAAAAAGCTTAATTAAAATATGGCAAAAGACCCAAAAAACTATACTTTTTGTTACTCATAGCGTAAATGAAGCAGCATATTTAGCAGATACAATTTATGTAATGAGTTCAAGACCTACAACTATTAAAAAGTCGTATTCCATTAAACTTCCACACCCACGCGATATGTCTGATCCAGAATTTATTAAAATAGTAAAAAAATTAGAAAATAATATTGAAATGGAATTTAGCATAAACAAAAACAATTTAAACTCAGATATCAGCAACATAAATGATATATTATTAAACAATTTTTAAAAATGGCAAAAATATCCAAAAAAACTTTAATTATCTCTGTAGTTTTAATATTAAGTATTCTGATTATTGTTTATGCACTAACGGCTTTTATTAAACCATTAAAAAATGAAAATACTTCCGCTTTACCAAAAATTAAAGTTGGTTATAAACTTACAAATCTTGATTCAGTGCCTATAATACTTGCTTATGAAAAGGGATATTTTTATGAACAGGGGATTGATGTTGAATTAGTTCAAGTATCTGGTTCAGATGCTCCTGTGGCCATTGTAAGCGGACAGGTAGATATAGTAATATCTGCTGCGTCTCGTTTTTATAGTCCTATCGAAAAAGGAGCTCCAGTAAGGATAATTTCTCCTATAAGTGCTACGCGAGTGGAATTATTAGTTCAACCAGATTCTAATATTACAAGTTTTAAGGATTTAGAAGGCAAGAAAGTATCCTATGGTACTGGAAAAGGCACTAATGAATTGCTATTGAGATATATTTTAGCCAAAGAAAATGTGGATTTGAAAAAAGTAAATTTTCTGGAATTGGATAATCAATATTTACACACTATGCTAATGGAACAAAAAACATTGGATGCTATTTTTATTTCAGATGCAGGTTATGTTAATGCAGCTGAAAAATTAGGCGCTGTTATTATGCCTGCCTGGAAAGATAGTAAATATGAAAAAGAAAGTTCGACAGGAATTATTATTGCAGCCAATACAGATTTTTTAAATAATAATGAAGAGACAGTTCGTAGTTTTTTTAAGGGAGTCATTGAGGCCGATAGTTATTTGAAATCTAATCTTGATGATTCTGTAATTATTGTCACTAAGTTTTATAGGGACAACAGTAATGGCGCAGTAGACCTTAAACCAGAAGAGTTAAAAAGTTTTATAGATCAAGGAAAAGTATCATATTACCTTTGGGAAGATCCATCCTTGATTGTTGGAATGGCTCAAATCAGTTTTGAACTAAATATCACAAAACACCCTTTAACGATAGATGAATTATATGATTTGAGATTCGAGAATATGCTTAAATCTGCCCAAAATGAAATCTATAACCAAAAAACAAATTAAACTGATTGCTTTAGGATCAATTCCCTTTCTATTTGTATTCATTCTTTGGTGTGCAGCTACTTATTTTAATTGGATGCCTAGATGGTTTTTACCTTCCCCATTAAATGTATGGGAAACTTTTGCAGAACTGATAAAAGGAGGAATCATTCTAAATATTCTTACTGAAAGTGCATTAAACCTCATCCCCCCATTTTTATTGGCAATTGTAGTTTCAGTCTTGTTTGGAATAATAATCGGAACTAATTCAATTGCAAGAAAAACATTTTTTCCTTTTATTTCTACTCTTTATCCTATTCCTTCATTAGCGTGGTTACCATTTATTATAATTATATTTGGTTTTACAAGATTATCAGTATGGATTTTGTTATTTAGTTCCACATTTTTAAAGATGATTTATAACATGATTATCGGGGTGCGCAGCGTTAATACCATCTGGATATTGACAGCTAAAAATTTAGGATTAAATAAATTGCAGATTGTTTTTAAAGTAATTATACCGGGAGCTCTACCAAATATTATTACCGGTATTAGGATAGGATTTGCATCAATTTGGAGGTCTGTAATTGCAGCAGAAATGCTGATATCGGGGGCAGGAGGATTAGGAAAATTTATGTGGAATGCGCAATATACATTTGATTTTGCAAAAGTTTTTGTAGGAATCTTATTAATTGCAATTATTGGTTTATCTGTAGAAATATTTATTTTTAAAAAACTCGAAGCAATTACCTTAGAAAAATGGGGTATTGTAGATAAAGAATGATAAGATTAATTTATCAAAGATTTGGCAGAATTGGTTTTTTAATTTCCAACTCCTATGGCACTTAACTGCTCAATTTTGCAGAGTTTAACCTAAACTATTTTTAACACCAAACTTTTTTAGTGAAAAATTAACAGCGTCGATAAAAATCCTAAATTTAGCGGGATAACCTTAACCTAAGGTTAATTATCTCGTGGGAGCAGATATTTTTATACAAAATACAACTAATGGAAATTATTATCCGCTCGATCCAATCTTTAGATTTAACTATCAAGATAAAGAAAATCGTTGAAATTTCCTACCGAACCGAAAGCAAGCTCCGCGGTCTTACAGAAATTTCTGAACAGCAAT
>CAYIPM010000037.1:0-7176 GCA_964365195.1 Candidatus Woesearchaeota archaeon | reverse complement strand
AAGGACTTTGACGCGATTTCCTTCGGAAATGTGGGTTATTCAAAGTCCTCTATAGGAAATTATCAATACTTATCTCCTAAAAAAATAGGAGTGGTAGACAAAGGGAATTCAACAGTATATATTCTTAACAAAAAAATAGGGAAGCTTTTAACAGTTTAATCATACCTCTCAAAAAAAACATGCTCGCGTTCGATGCCCTTTGCAAATAAAAGATCGCGAACCGATAGCACCATGTCTTTTAAGCCGCAAATATAATAATCTGCATCAACAAGAAACGCGCGCTGGATAATATCCTGCACATGCAACTGTTCCTGTTTTTCTGATTTGCTTAAAACCTTATAATAAGAAAAATTTTTGTATTGTTTCGTGAGCGCAGTAAATTCATCATCGTACAACGCCTCCTCTTCATTTTTATAGCCGACAATTAATAAAACTCTTCCATTGCATTCATTTTCTAAAAGCTGACGAATCATTGGTCGAAACGGAGTAATCCCTGTTCCCGTTGCTACAAATACATTATTTCTCTGCACTGCATTTGCATGCAAAACAAAATGCCCAAGGGGTCCGATTAAAGTAATTTTTTCTCCAATCTTCCATTGATCAATAAGCGGTGTCGCGCGTCCGTCTTTTAAAATTTTTATGCATAATGCAAGCTTTTTCTCATTAATTTTAGATGCAATAGAATACGACCGTCGTAATTCTTCTCCATTGACATTCATAATAACTGCAACAAATTGTCCAGCAAGAAATCTAAACGAGGAAGGCCTTTTAATAACAAAATGTTTCACGCTCGGCGTTAGTTGCTGAATATCTTCTACCATTGTTTCAAATCGCATGATGCTTGCTCGTTCCATTGCTATAAAATTTTCGCTATGCTTAAATAGTTAACGATGTTTAAGTATTCATGAAACTTATGCCTCAGGAAATTGAAGTTCGGTATCTTATTCCGGCGCTGCGAAAAGAATTAACGAAGATTCTTATGACTGACTTTGATTATTCACAGAAAGAAGTTGCGCTAGTATTAGGACTGACTGAAAGTGCAGTGTCACAATATCTGGCGGCAAAAAGAGCAACAGAATTAAAATTTACCTCTATAGAAAAAGAAGAAATAAAAAAAACGGCAAAAAAAATTGTTCTCAATAAAAAAAACTGTAACGAATATCTGTATGAGCTTACTGTAAAATTAAGAGCATCTCAAAATATATGCAAGCTGCATAAAAAACAGGACAAAAGTCTGCCTGCAGCATGTAAAGTTTGTTGCGAGTAATTATTTCATGAAACAAAAAAACGTGTTTCCCATTTCAGGATTTATTTGTTTAATATCTTTTATCGCGCTGACTTTTTTAGTATACAACTCATATCAACCATTAGAAAGATTCAACAAAAAAGTTGCAGGCATCTTTCAAGTGCCTGGTGCATTTTTTCCATCGATACAAGCAATCTCTTACCTTGGTTCATCCTATTTTTTAATTGTTTTATTTATAATAATTATCTTATTTTTATTCATGTCCATAAATTGAAAACCCCCTTCTTTAAAATGTGGTCGTAGCTTTAGGGTTTTCAATTTTGGATCACAAGAGAATTGCTTTTGCAATTCTCTGTGCAGAAAATTCAAACATAAAACAAGAATTTTCTTGCATCCTAAAAACAAATGCCTGCTCACACCACACTTTTAAGTGGGGGGTGGCACATTGTTTTTTTGATACAGAAAAAATATCTCTTGCTAAGATATACACCAATACTTTTTTTCGGAGCGGGCATTCATTACTCTCTTAAAAGAGTGTTAGAAATACCGCGACCAGAAAAGGTGTTGTTATAGGAAATAACATTAATTTTCGTACTTTTATTTTGTTATTTCCTATCTAGCAAATTACAAAAAACTTCCGATTATTAAAGTAATTTGCTATAACAACACCAAGTTATCCAAGCGGCCATAGTTTTGGTTCAGCCATTATGTATTGGACACTCGCCTTTCTCCTCTGGAAAAATAATAAACTCCATGCGCCTTTTTTTATTATATTTCATTTCATAATAGCTCTTACCAGCATTTTATTAGGAGTTCACTGGTTTACCGACGTCATAGGAGGATTATTGCTCGCAGGAGCAATAGTTTGTTTTTTTATCGCGATGGCAGATAGGAAAATATTAGAGTAAAATTTCTTCCAACTGATAAATATTTTGTAATTGATAATCTGCATGAGAGGAAGTGGCATTCACGATTGCTGTCGTTAATGCAAGTTTTTTTGCAGGAAGTATATCTGTTTCTTCACGATCACCGACAAACAGCATCTGTGATAAATCTGTAGAATGAATACGAGACACATACTGAAAAGCAGACCCGTCCAATCTTTTATAGAGCTTATTTTCCAGTTCATAAATTTTCGGATAAAAAAAATGCTCTTCAATACCTAAGGCACTCAATTTTCGTAACGCAGTAGATTCCATATTTGTCGTAATGAGAAATAATTTATAGCGATGCGATAATTTTCGTATCATTAGATCTAAGGCTCTATCTTTTTGTAATAGAGAGACGATATCTGCTTTTTCTAATGCTGATTGCATAATTTCATCGACATTCTCAACTCCAATAACCTGTAATGATCGACGACCGCTTTGCAGTCGGTTATAGTGTTCATTAAAAGCACTCCTCACGATTTCATAGGGCTGGTGTAATACTTCACTTGCTCGTCGACAGGCATATTCCCGAATGCGTTCATTAATGGCGGCATTGGGTTTAAACAAAGTATTATCTAAATCAAATCCAACACAAGAAATTTTTTGTATCATAGAATTTTACCAATATGATCATAACACGTTCTAAAAGTTTCTTCTTCATTTAATTGGCTTGTATTAAGGATATGAATAGGAACACCGCTAAAAAGATGAGGTAAGCGATGATAATAATCTCGTAATTGATTTATCATTTCAGGTGTTTCGTTTTTACTTAATACCTCTCCAGTTTCTTTTTCTCGAATCCGCAGTCGTTCATATCCGATTTCACCATCCACTACCAAGGCAAGGGTGAGATCAGGATAAGGAATTGCCGAATTCATTTTTTTAATAGTTTCTAAATCAACTCCTCCCAATATACCTTGATAAATAATAGTATCAAAGAAATTACGAGCAGAAAGAAAAATTAATTTTTCTTCTTTCATGCGAGGTAATATTCTATCATGGTAGGTAATCAGCCTATCAGTGGTAAAAATTGCGGCTTCTGTCCAAGGATTTTTATCTATCCGCAAGCGATACGATTTTGCCAAATCACGTAAAGGATGAGGTTCAATAATTTTTTCAACTCTATAACCTTCAATTTCTAATTGAAAAGCAATTTTTTCATGAACTGTTGTTTTTCCGCTTCCTGATGTTCCGATAAGAGAGATTAATTTAGACATTTTTTCCTTCAGGGGTATAACGTGGCTTTCCACATCCGATTATATCAAAATTTCTATAAAGCGCATAACAATTTTCAAGTCTATAATATTTTTTTTCTTCTTTTGTAGCAGGTACATCTTTAACAATCTTCACCATGTCCCATCCGTTCGGATGCGCATAATAAGGATAAAGGGGATCAGCTCCAGAAATTTTTATGCCAGTAAAAAGTTCTCCATGTCCTTGAGAAAAAGCAACCCGATGAGCACCATCACAAATAAGTTGAATCATTATTTTTGTCGGCATATGCTCATAATTAATCTCATTCGATTGAGGAACATACCTTACAGTTCTCGATGTCAATTCAATAATAGGAGGAATTAATGTCCAAAATTCATTACTATCCTTATTAAAAATTTCGAGAGCTGCAGCTTTATCCGTCAAATGAAGAAAATTATAGCCGAGATTAAGCAGTGCAGCATGGAGTAATTTTTGTGTTTGCAAATTTTTCTCCAATAAATAGAATGTGGGAGGATTAACTTCGTCAGCATGGAATAATTGTAAATTAATATGCGCATTTTTATAGGGAAAAATTTCACTTCCATCAGTATCTTTTTGCATAAGCGGGATACCTCTAATTTTTTCTTCCAATTCAGAAAAATCAATAACGCGCATAATCTCTATATTCATTTTTTTTCTCAAACCTATCCCATTTCATCTTCATAAGGATATCTTCGTTCTTTATCATACCATTCATATCCTGCTTTCCATAAATGTGCAGGATAATCCTTTGCATCATATTTAAAATATTTTCCAGTTTCAGGCATAATTTTTTGTGTTGCAGTAATAAGTTCTCGTGTAGGATAGACATAAGAAGAATTTCCTTTATCAATAAAACTGCGTAATCGTCCAATATATCCTATCTGATTTGGTTGCCATGAATGTAATGCTCGACAATATGCACCAAATGGAACAAGTTTTTCAGCAATGTGAGAACTTGTTGCCCGTGCTTCTTCGTACATCGCTTTTGCTCGTTGCATATCTGATTCATATTGTGTATTTAATCCAGCCGATGTTAAAATTTCAGGAATTTCAAAACCTAAGCGTGTTGTTAGTAATTGTGTTGAGCGTGATCCTCGTCGGTGTCTGTATAAATCGCGATAGCCATGATATCCCATAACAATTTCAGGAACTAATCCTCCATGAGCAATAGCGGGATGCAACACATCATGCTCATCCCGTGCTTCATGGGCTCGTGCAAGAATTTCATTTACTTGCTTTCCAGAAAGAAATTGATAAATATCTTGAAGCGAAGCATCAGAATAACTGAATGCAACAAGTGCTGCATTAAATCGATCCGAATACATCTCCATTTTTTGAGGTGTAATTAGATTAATATAGGGGTTGCCTCTATTTAAAACAGGGATATCTGCTAACTCATGTTCGAGGTAGTTTCGTAATAGTATCTCATTATGCAGTTTCCATTGATCGATTTTAATGTGACTCCATTCTCCGAGCAATGTTGGAGCAATTTTTTTTGCTTCATCCCAAAGTTTGTGACCAAGTGCAACGTCTTCTTTCCGAGGGCTGGAAATCATATCAGTAATAATCTCTTCAAGTGTTCGTGCGTCGCTGGAAAATCCCATAGAAGTACGGTTAGCCGCAGTTAAATAAATCCGAGAATAGTCAAGCATAGATTTTGCAATATCCTTTCTGACTGCATCTGGTTCTAAATTTTTTAACGCCCTTTCTTTTTCATGATTCCATTCTTCCACGGTGGGAATATAACTAGAATCTTTTCTCCTTTGTCGGGCAAATTTTTTCAATGTCGCTTTTTCTATTTGTCCAGCTTGTTTAAGGTAATTAACAATAAAATAAGTATCTTGATGACGTTCAACAAAATCCGCGAGCCTATCAGAAACTTCTAAATATTGCTTATTCATATAATCAATATATTCAATAAATTTATCAGCATCAGGAAGTGTTGCAATATCCTCATCCTTGAGTGCAAAATTTAAAGCAGATTTATAGGAAAGATACCTCGTTGATTTAACTTGCGGTTTATTAAGCGGATGACCGGTAATTTTTTTGACAGTAATATCTGAAATATTTTCAACATGACCAAATACACTGGTTTCCTCCTTAATAGAACCGTGACCGTGCAACAAAACATATTCTTCATTAAAATCGGTAGTTCGTCGCGAAATCTTTAAACTTCCATCGCTATTTCTAAAAATATCCCTCAAGGGTTTAACATGAGGAAGTATAGCCTTTGTTTGCTCTGTTTTTTCTCTATCGAGAAATTGTAAAACACGTTCTTGCATTGGCGTATGTGTCCGGGAATATGCAGACATTAAAGGAGATAATTCTTCTCCTGCAACAAGCGGCTGTGGATAAACAAAACTAATATCTCCTCCAGGATTTGTAAAAATAAATGCTCGTAATAATGCTTCATCTTCCTCAGAAAAATTTTGCATCACCTTTTTTGCCATAGAATAACATAGTGACTGGTTTTTTAAATAAGTTGTTTTTTGAAAATATATATTAAAAATAACAAAGAATTCCTATTCATTCCCCGTAATAATGCTCGACGCATAATCTTCCATATCAAATTCTTTTCCCGATGCAACAAGATCAAAGAATTTTGGAAAATTTATCCAGACTTTTTTCTGCAGTGTTTTTCGTGCAAGAAGAATAGCGCGTGACGGAATATGTTTTCGTACATATTCATACTCGGGTAATTTTTCTAATAACTCTTTCATAAAAATTTCCATTTCTTCTAAGGTTGGCATGCTTGCAATGCCATAATTTTTTCTGCCTGCCCCCACCCAGACATATGATTTTAATTCAACAATATCGGGCATTCCCCGTCGGATAAGTGCTGCATAGCCGCTCGCGTCACACATATTTTCATTTTTGATCATCGTCAAACGCGCGCAGGTTCTGTACGTTCTTGTTTTTAATAAATCAAGACAAGCAAGCATACGTTCCCAATAATCTTTAAACAAGGGATTGTCAATTTTTTTTAAGAGCTCTTTATTTGGCGCATCAATGCTTAAATATAATTGTGTGATCTTGTCAATGTTTTCTATTGCTTGCGGATATTGTGAATTAGTGACTAAAAATGTTGAAATGCGTCGCGCATGAAATGCCTTTAAAATTTCGTTAATCAATGGATAGGTAATCGGCTCTCCAGTTAACGAAAGTGCAACGTGACGAACATCCTGCATTTCATTGATTGCTTTTTTATTTGCTCGCTCATTTCCCATACCCTTGAATCCTTGTAATAATTTTAAATGCGCGTCAAGCGCGTGATTAATAATATGTTCAGGACTGTCCACTGGTCCATACCATTCTTTATACACTGGTGCTTTTTCTCCTCTCCAGCAAAATTTGCAGCGTGATGCGCAAAACATTGACGTCGTCATTTGCATGCATTGATGTGAACGAATTCCGTAAAAAGCAAATTTATAACAGCCGCCTTGGCCTCGAATCATCTTGCGCGTCCACTCGCAAGTCTTCACCGCAGAATGATTTCCCACAAGTCGATATCCTTGTTTTGTCAATTCGCCTTTTTGTCGCAGAGTCAATTGTGAATCAGTATTTTTTTCAGATGCTTCTATATGTTCTGATTCAGGTACGATAGTAAGATGTGTCATGAAAATTCGTACAAATCTGCACTTAATAGTCTTTCGATGTTTAATTTTTTTAGGTATAATTAATCATCGGCTCCATCCCATATTAAATAATCTAAAAATATTTCTTAAATAAAAGGAGGTGAGGAAATGGGAGAGCCGATTACTCGGC
>CAYIPM010000036.1:0-7330 GCA_964365195.1 Candidatus Woesearchaeota archaeon | reverse complement strand
GAATTGGATTCAGTAGTTAGTTATAGTCATGCCCCGCAGGGCATTAACTTGTGAATTTCTTTTTTTACTTCTTTTAACAGCGGAGGTGGAAATCCTTTCATAGCATTTCTTATTTCTGTATGTCTTCCTCCGATGTAACGGTGTCTGAACAACTTTTTGAGTATAGCTTTTCTTATCTCCATAGATCATTACATTTTTTATTACTTTTATACATTGTCTTGTAAAAATTACCAAAAAGGATTTATAATCCAAAAAAGAAAAATATATAAATGAATGTTATTACAATATATTATGGAACAATCCTCATTTAATCTAGTTTTTGGAAATTCTCCCTTTATCAAAGTTTTAGATTTTTTCCTTACGTTTGAAGATTTTGATTATCCAATCTCATTTATTGCGAAAGAAATAGAAACAAAATGGGAAACTGTTGAAAAAGTTATAGAAATATTAATTAAAAAAGGAATTGTTAAAAAAACAAGAAAGTTGGGAAAAGCATGGTTGTATGGATTACATAAAGAAAACAATGTAACAGAATTGTTAAAGGATATCGACGCAAAAATTTCAGATTTTTTTGTGAAGAAAGAACTTGAAAAGCAAGGAAATAAAATTAGTGTTGGATAGCCAAAAAATATTTTTTTTCTTAAGAAACCTTTAAAAACCATTCTTTATATGAATTACTATTAATAAAAATTTTAATCAAAAATCAAAATTCCAACAGAAAATAAAATTTTCTGTTTCATTCAACTCTCACGAGTTGAAGACTTCGGGAATCTCATCAAGGTTTTTGACACTCGAAAATCTTTTATTTTCGATTTTTAAAATTTTAAATGAAAAAAAATGCAATCAAAAACCAAGAAATCCTCAGGATTTTGGAAGCAGGTTTTTGAAACAACAAAAATTTCTTAGAAATTTTTGAATACTAAAATTAAAAAATAAAACAAATATGACCAAGAAAGAATCACCGTTTGAACGCATTAAACGACTTATTACGAATCAGAAAAATATTCGAAACATAGCGACGAGCGCGCATATTCATCACGGAAAAACTGCTCTTACTGATAATTTATTGGCTGCTGCAGGAATGATGTCAGAAAAATTGGCAGGAGATTTAGAAGGCGGCATGATGACCTGGCAACATGCTGATGAACAGGAACGCTTGCTCACTGTCGACGCTGCAAATGTTTCCATGGCGCACGAACTTGATAATCAAGAATATTTAATTAATCTTATTGATACACCGGGACACGTCGATTTTTCCGGAAATGTAACGCGCGCAATGCGCGCTATTGACGGAACTATTGTTTTAGTGTGCGCTGTCGAGGGCATTATGCCGCAGACAGAAACAGTTCTTAAGCAAGCTTTGCGTGAACGCGTGAAGCCGATTTTATTTATCAATAAAGTTGATCGCATGATTAAAGAGTTGCAATTAACTCCGGAGCAGATGCAAGAGCGTTTCATGAAAGTCATTAATCATTTTAATCTGCTCATTGAGCAAATTGCAGATCCGGATTATAGACAAAAATGGCGCGTGAATGTTATGGATGGCAGTGTTATTTTTGGCAGCGCGCGCGATAATTGGGCGACGAGCGTTGCATTCATGAAGAAAAAAGGCATTGGCTTTAAAGACATCATTGATTTGTATTCAAAATCTGATGAGGAAAAAAAGGAATGGGTCTGGAAAAATGCTCCATTACATGAAGTACTTTTGGATTCAGTTGTTCGTCATTTGCCCTCGCCAGTTGATGCGCAAAAATATAGAATTCCTAAAATTTGGCCAGGGGATATACACAGCGATTTTGGAAAAAATCTTCTTAATTGCGATCCAAATGGACATCCTGCTTTTATGATTACTAATACTATTATTGATTCCCGCAGTGGCAAAGAGATTTCTGCTGGACGACTATTCTCTGGAACATTTAAGCCGGGCATGGATGTATATTTGAATAATGAAAAGAAAATGCAAAAAATCCAACAGGTGTTAGTGTACAATGGAATAAAACCGGAGCAGATGGAAGAAGTTCCAGCAGGAAACGTTATAGCAATCACCGGATTAGTTTCAAGTCCGGGAGAAACTGTTACACTCGCCCCGCAAGAATCATTTGAAAATATCAAACATATTTTTGATCCGGTTATTACAAAATCTATTTCTGTCAATAAGCCGCAGGATCTGCCAAAATTAATTGAGGTTTTGAAAAAAGTCGCAAAAGAAGATCCGACGCTGAAAATTGAAATTAATGAAGAGACAGGAGAAAATTTAATGTCTGGCATGGGAGAATTGCATTTAGAAATTATTGAAAACAGAATTAAAACTGAAAAAGGCGTTGAAGTTAAAACCTCGCAGCCCATTGTTGTCTATCGGGAAACAATCATGAAAAAAGGCAAGCCAGGCGAAGGAAAATCTCCAAATAAACATAATTTATTTTTTATTCAGGTAGAGCCACTTGAAGATGAAGTGTACGAAGCCATTAAAAAAGGAGAAATTCGCGAGGGACGGACGAAAAAAAAGAATGAGGAATTATGGGCAAAATTATCTGAACTGGGTATCAGTAACGATGAAGCGCGGCAATATCGCAGTATTTATAAGAATTGTGTTTTTTTAGACAAGACACGTGGCGAAGTTAATATTGGCGAAGTTATTGAAATGGTTATGGATGGCGTTGAACAAGTTATCGATGCGGGAGTGTTGGCGCGAGAGCCATGCACTAAAATTAAATTAAGTTTAATTGATTTAAAATTACATGAAGATGCAATTCATCGCGGTCCTGCGCAAGTCTATCCTGCTGTTCGCGATTCGATTCGGGCGTCGATTCATTCTGCAGTGCCGGTTTTATTTGAGCCAATTCAAACACTGCTTGTTGAAGGCCCGCTTGATCAAATGGGAACGCTAACAAAACTTTTTCAAAGCAAGCGAGGACAAATATTAGATATTCAACAAAGCTCCGGCTATGTCACGATTAAAGTGAAATTGCCCGTCGCTGAAATGATTGGGCTTGCATCTGATGTGCGTGGTTCGACAGAAGGACGCGGCAACTTCAGTATGATTGATCAAAGTTTTGAACGCGTGCCTGCAAGTATTCAACCACAGGTTATACGCGATATTCGCCAACGAAAAGGACTTGCGGAGAATGAATAAAATAAATTTTTTACAAATATTTATAAATTACCTTGTATTCTTCTTTTTGAAAAAGATGATGAAAATTTCTGAAGGAGTTTTTCATTTTTGAAAATAAAATCAAAAAATAAAAGATGGTTAAGAAAAAAAAGGTGAGAGCTTCTGTTAAAAAAATTATTTTGAAAAATATTCTGCGTATTTTTTTATTTGTGGTGTGCAGTTTTATTCTTGTTGTGACGGCAGATATTTTGTTTGAGCGCTTGGAAATTTTGAAAGCGCCTCCATATCCTACTCCGGTTCCTCCATTGCAATTAGATATGCCGACGACACCGACTGTAACAGATATTGGAAAAAGTTGTAGCACGAATGCAGATTGTGGGTCATGTACAAGTATCTGTGTAAGAGGACATTGTTATCCGAGTGGTATGTATTTATGTCCTGATGGTACGGCAGGGGCAGGTAATTGTGTTTTTGGACCGGGCGGCGATTGTAAATGTGCAGAAGAATGTGATCCGTGTACTGAATATTGTAGTATAGCCGCACAGGGTTATACGTGTTTTCCAACTGGACGTGTAAAATGTGATAGCGGTATATGCGTTTCTGACGCGAAATTTTGTACAAAGGAGTATAATTATAATAGTAATTGTGATTCTGCATGTGTTGATAGCTGCGATAAATGTAGGAATCATCGTATTGAAGGTACTAGTGAATATACCTATACTTGCGTGAAAGATTATCTTACTAAGACTCTTTGTGATGGAGGATTTTGTGTTCCTAAAGGTGACAATTGTCCTGAATCATGTAGTCCGGGTTGTAAACCCTGTATTGAAACCTGTTCCATTGACAGCGACGGAAAAAGTAGATGTTTATACTCTGGAGATAAGATATGTCCTACTGGCGCTTGTGTCGATAGGGATTTTGATTGTGACAAATTAGAAATGCCTATCATTGAAACTACTCCTCCATTAACTGAAACACCCCGTACACTTTCTGATATTTTTAAAAATTTTCCCTGGCCGTGGTAAAATTTTATTTTTTTATGTCCATAAATTTAAAACTATAGCATATGACTCAATTAATTGAACAAAATTGTCATATGCTATATTCGGAAAACCTAAAAAAATTGTTCAATTATTTAGGTTTTACGCTATGCATTCTTTACAGATCAAGGAGGATGTCACAAATTTATTCTATTTTAATAACTTTAAAGTAATAACAAAAGAAAGATTTAAATATGTTCTGGTTATAGCAATTATATGGCTCTTGAAAAATTTTTGAATAGTCTAGTATGGGAAACTGGTTTTAGAACAATAGTTTGTAGTGATAATTATATTATTAATCCGAGAGAAAATTATTTGAATAATACTTTTAAAGAATTTTTAATTGATGGAAGTTTTTTACGATTTCATAAAGAATATAAAATAGGAGATGTGTTTGAATAAGATGTCAATGTCATTATCGATGGGTCCGAGTTTGCGAATGGAACAGAAACTCAAAATGGGTTTCCCGACGCAAATTATGTGTCTGCTTCCATTATTAAACATTAGTTTGTCAAATTTATCTTCTATACGAAATGAAGTTGCAAAAATGACTCCCGATGAATTAAAAATTTTTGAAACACTTTCAAGAGGAGGCAGTGGCGCAAAAGCATTTTTTGATACAAATCTTACAAACGTTCTTACCGAAATGGGAGCGTATGAAATACGAGAGCCAGATGTTGCTGTTGTCAATAGAGATAATTCTATTGTATTTGAATATAATTGTTCGACAGATTTTGAAACGTATAAACCGACTCTTGTTAATACTGATTCTTTTATACGTAATCCTCTCAAAGTTTTGCGTGATATTAATTGGGTTATTGGAACATCAAAAAAAATGTATAATACTGTTTTAGAACATCAACGAGATTATTTATCGACGAATGATAGCACTCGCTTACGAGCGTTAAGCCAATCAGATATTGCACCTGTTTTAGAAATTCATTATACTAATGTTTCTCGATTACTCGTTGGAAAATCGTTGCGCGCCATTGACGGAACTATCATGTCGCTGGCATCTTTATGTGTTTCTCAAGAACATATTGACAAATTACGAGTGTATCCAATTATTCAAGATATGCTTGTCAAGGGAGAATATCCCTCAAGTGATGACATTGCTGTTCGCGAAATTTATCAACGAACTGGTGGAGAAGCGGGCGGAATAAAACTTGCGCGAAGAACCGTTTCAAAATATAGAACTTTTTTAGTAAATCATGCAACAAAAATAAAAGAAAGTAGAATAATTAAAAATTTAGAGAGTGAAGTGGAACATGAATAAAAAAATATTTCTCTTTACATTTGTATTTTTATTTTTTATCGTTGGCATAACAATAGTTTCTGCTGGCATCTGTAAAACCTCACGCGGATATTACCAAGATTGCGACGGAAACACATATAGTTATGAAAATTATTATCAATTTAGGGATGACAGTTCTTCTTATGATTATAATAAGTATCATTCATATAATTCTTATAATGCATATCAATATGTTGAAAAGCCAATATTTAAGGGATCGTATGGAAACTATCGCTATGAAAAATATCTCAATGGCGATGACAATCCGTCAACGTGGTTTACTGGTTTTGGCACAGGTTATTATAATTATCCTGTTTTTGGCGGAGGATATTATAATTATGGTAATTACGGCGGATATGGGTATGGTTATGGTTACAGTTCTTATGGTGGACTGTTTGGATCGAACTGGTTTTGGTATTAAAAATAGCCGAAAGAAAAATTATTCGCTATAGAGGACCTTGAATAACCCCAATTTCCGAAGGAAATCTCTTCAAAGTCCTTCTTAGAGAGTTTTAAGATTGAGGTTATTCAAAACTCTCTATAGTCAACGACTTTAGTATTTCCTCAGTTTGTCGTTGACTAGATAGGGAAAGACGCGATTCTTTCACTATATGTGACGGGATTTCTAAAAGAGGAAACATTGTTGACTCTAAAATTTTAACATACTCTCTTTTATAAAACTGTATGACTTTCCTTCTGCTTCTTTAGATTATACTTTGTATAATTATAAAGGACATGGACCTGCAACCTATTCCAATGAGCGAATATATATGCGAGGCTATAGTGCGGACCATGCAAACGCCTATGATTATGGTTTTGTTATACCAACGGAAGTAAATTTTCGTAGAAATTTTTTTCCTTGTAGTCAACGACATTAATTTTTGACCGTTTTGTCGTTGACTTATTAGGGAAAGAAGCGATTCTTTCACTATAGTATTTAGGAAATGAAATTAAAATTTACGAAAAATAATTTCATTTACTATAATGGATTTTCATCACTTATTTCCGATAACTTTTTTGACACAAAGTTTATATAGAATCACGTTTTATATTTTTTATAAGAGGATAAAATAATGAACGCACACAAAATATTTCTTATTCCTTTGAGTATTTTTTTTGTAGTATTTAGTTTAAGTGTAGTAAGTGCTGCGCTCTGCCAAAGCAATGATGGTTACTATCGAAGCTGTTCTAACTATAATTATAATCCTTCTACAAATACTGCAATGTATAATTATGGCGCGCAATATGCAAATTCTAACACAAATCAATACGCGCAATATCAATATGCGCAAACAAGCCGCAATAATCCTCCCAGTTATTCCAACAACCAAAATACGCGCTATAATTACAACCATAATTATAATACTAAAAATAACTATAACAACAATAATCGAGGACAAAATACTTATTATCAAGTAGATTATAGTCTTGATTATGCGCATGATGTTGAATATTATGGTTATGATTCATTCACGTATTCACCTCATGGATATGAACGCAGTTATCGTTATGGTCAATCAGAATCTGGCTATGTTGATTATTCTTATAGCATGAAACAAGGTAATAATAACAATTATTACGATTATACTCATTGTCGATATAACCGATGCTGGTAAGCTTTTAATTTTTTAGAGGATTAGTTGAAGTGATATTTTTTTTGAGATATTTTAGTCGCAATTTTATAAAGTCAGCTAGATAAATTTGTAAGTTATATTTTTCTCAAAGTGAGAGCGTGTCTAAAAAATAATTCTTAAATTGAGTTCACCTCAATTAGTGAACTAAAAGAGGTGAACAAAATGTTATCTAGATGGGACACGAAAATAAACGATTTAAATTTTAGTATATAAAGTATAAGAGCTAGGTTTTTTAGTCCCTAGCTCTTTG
>CAYIPM010000035.1:0-7342 GCA_964365195.1 Candidatus Woesearchaeota archaeon | reverse complement strand
CGAAAATCGTTGCAAGCAACAAGGTATTAAACCCATTTGGAGCAATAAAATTTTTGATGAGTTAGGGGATTGATACGTTGTAAAAGCATATTTAAACTATGTTTTCTTTTTTTATAAATGGGACGCGGTGAACAAATTTTGAATGAACGGAAACGAAAGCTTGATGCGTTACGGAAAATAATTAATCCGTATCCACACCGTTTCGAAGTCAAAGATTATTCTTTTGCGATTAAAGAAACATATAAACATCTTGCGAATGATGAGCGGACGCAAGAATATGTTGTTGTTGCCGGTCGGGTCATGACAATTAGAAATTTAGGAAAACTTATTTTTGTGACATTGCAGGATGCTCGAGGAAAATTACAGCTTATTTTTCAAAAAGGAGAAACTGAAAGTAAAAGTTTTGAGTTATTTGCTGATTACGTCGACAATGGAGATTTTATTGGCGCAAGCGGCATTATTATGAAAACGCGCACGGGGGAAGTAAGTGTTCTTGTCAAAAAATGCGAGGTTTTATCAAAATCTCTTTTGCCGTTGCCGGAAAAGTGGCATGGTCTGCAAAATGGGGAAGAAAGGTATCGAAAACGATATTTAGATTTTATCATGAATCCTGATGTGAAAAAAATTTTTGACAAACGCGCATTGATCTTAGAAGCAATTCGCGAGCTCTTAAAGAAAAAAGGATTTACTGAAGTTGAAACGCCGTATTTACAAACGTTGTATGGTGGGGCTGCGGCAAAACCATTTACCACGCACTTGCATGCGCTTGACATGGATTTATATTTGGCTGTTTCGCCGGAATTATATTTGAAGCGACTTATCGTCGGCGGTTATGACAAAGTATTTACTATTTCGAGAAATTTTCGTAACGAGGGCATTGACCGAACGCATAATCCTGAATTTAGCATGATGGAAATTTATGAAACGTATAAAGATTATAACGATATGATGAATTTATTTGAAGAAATTTATGAATATGTGGCAAAAAAAGTAAACGGCTCGACAAAAATTATTTTTAGAGGAAAAGAAATTGATTTCAAGCGACCGTGGAAACGCATGAGCATGGCTGCAGCAATTAAAAAATGCGCAGGAATTGCTGTTGAAAAAATGAATGAGAGAGAATTACGCGCATTTACCATGAAAAATAAAATTGCTGTCAAAGGCGAAAGTTGGGGCTGGCAGGTGCAAGCCCTATTTGAACATTTTTGCGAGGACAATATAGAACAGCCGACCTTTATTATTGATCATCCGCTTGAAACAACGCCATTATGCAAACTTCATCGCGATGACAAACTCTGTCGATTGATTGAACGATTTGAACCATTTGCAATGGGTTTAGAAATCGGCAATGCGTATACTGAATTAAATGATCCTGAAATGCAGCGAACATTGCTTGAAAAACAACAGCAAGAATTAAAAAAAGGAAATGAAGAAGCAAATCCTCTTGATGAAGATTTTTTGGAGGCAATGGAACTGGGCATGCCCCCAACAGGCGGGATTGGACTTGGCATTGATCGCATGGTGATGTTATTGACTGGTCAAGATTCAATTCGCGATGTTATTTTATTTCCGTTTATGAAACCGGTTTCATCGATGATGATTGAAAAAACTGAAAGTAAAAAAAGTGAGAAAAAAATTATGGAAGATAAGCAGAAAAATAGAGGAAAGAAGAAATAGAAGAATTGAAAAAGATATTTTTTCAAACTAATAATTTATAAGCTATATTTTCCTAAAGTCTTTATGAAAAGAAAAGCGGTTGTTTTTTTGTTTTGATCCAGATGAAACATTACCTGGACGTGATCTCGTTTTTGGAACTTATCTAAGAACTACAGTAACAAGTAGCTGGGGAAATTTTACTGATTATTGTAGGAACGGAGTTTTAATTGAATACAATTGTATAAAAGAGAAAACACTCATGAAACTAGTATATGAAAAAGAGGTAAAATGTCCAAATGGCTGCTCTGACGGAGCTTGTAATAAAACGTTAAAGGAATCAATAGCGTACCCTGAAGGAAAGGGGCAGTTATGTGGAGATGGCATATGTCAATCGTATAGCATTAACTCTAAAAAAGATATAGAAGTAATAATTGATGAGGAAAATTTTAATTATAATGTTTATTTTACAAAATTAGGTGTTAATTATCTTGACTTATATGAAAATGTTAAGACCAGCATAAAAATTAATGAAAAACAATATTTTATAGAACCTTTATTTGAGGATAGTTATGATAAAGTAAAACTTATAATTAATAATGATAAAAAAGAATTAATTGAAGTTGGAGATTCTTTAGTTGTCGATGATCTCTTAATAGAATTAAATGAAACTTTTTTGCCCTCGGACCCAATTACTATTGGGAATAGAGCTATTGCTCGGGTTATTCTAGGTGAATTTCCAGTAACCTGCCCTCAAGATTGCACGGAATTTTGTGAAGATCTTGATGGTGTGAATTATTTCAAAAAAAGCACTACTAGAAAGAATAACCAACCAGATCGTGTAGATCGATGTTTTGGGGATAATATCTTGGAAGAATTTCAATGTGAAGATAATAATGGAAGAAGTATGCCTTTTCAATGTCCTTTTCTTTGTGTTGATGGAGAATGTATTCCTCCGACTAAAGATCAAATTCCAGCTACAATAAAGAATGATGAATATTGTAAAGATAATGATGGAATCAATTTTTTTGTAAAAGGAAATTCTAGTGATGCAAGGGGGGCATTTGAAGATTATTGCCTGGAAAATACTAGCGAAATTTTAATTGAATATTTTTGTTATAACGGAAGAATAAATAATCAACTTGATAAACTAAAATTATACGAAACGAGGTATGTTTGCTCTTATGGCTGTAAAAATGGTCATTGTAATAAATTGTGGCTTATTATATTAAAAATAATTGTTTTCTTATTATTGTTTATTGGAGTTGTGATATTAATTATAGTATTAATTATAAAATATAAAAATAGTAGCTATGAAGTTAAAAGCAGTAGTTATGAAGTGTCATCATCCGATATGAAAAGAAATTTTTAAATAATATTTTCTATCCTTGTTTAAAGTATCTTTACAATAAGTAAAAAATTTATTACCGCAAAATTTAAATACAAGGTATTACTGTAATACTTTATGGAAACGCGATCAATTAAAAATGTTGATGAGGAAACCTGGAAAAAATTTAAAGCTCTTGCAGAAAGAAATAAAATGAATATGTCAATTTTATTGAAAATGATGATACGAGAATTTGAAAAACAGTCTAAAAGTTTCTGGAGAGAGATACTTACGCGAGGAAAAAATTTTACTGATGAGGAAGCCAACGATATAGAGATAATAACAAAAAAAATAAGAAAGGAGAGAGGATTTAGAAATGAGCTTAGCATTTGATACCTCTATTTTAATTGCTCTCGAAAGAAATGATAAATACATCATGAAAAAACTAGAAGATTTATCTATACAATTTCCCCTTACACCTCAATTGCCTTTTTTCTCTTATTTTGAATTTTTAGTTGGCATAAAGTTACGAAGACCAAAAAATCAGGAAAATACTATCCTTTTTTTTAATAGATTTAAAATTTTGCACACAACAAATAATTTAGCAAAAATTTTATCTGAATTAAAAATTAAATATGATCAAAGCGGTGTTCCTCTTAGTCTTAGTGATTTATTTATCGCGAGTCAGGTAATTGAAAACCAATCAATATTAGTAACAAGAGATAAAGATTTTGAAAAAATAGAAGAATTGAAAAAGATTATTTTATGATATCTACATAAATTAATAAACGATTAATTGATTCATTTACCATGCACATACTCCCTATTTCTCGCTCTGAAGCACTTGCACTCGTAAAAAAATATAATTCAGACGAGCGAGATATTGTTCATTATTTAGAAAGTGAAGCGGTGTTGCGCGCGATTGCGCGACGCCTCGGTGAAGATGAAGCATATTATGGCATGCTGGGTTTATTACATGATGTTGATTGGGGATTGACAAAAGATAACCCTGTCACACATTTAACAAAAATGCCGAAGATACTTAGCGATGCAGGATTTGATGAAACGTTTATCCACATTATTCTATCGCATGGATATGGTTTTGATTGTGCTGATTTATTGCATAAAAAAAGAACTGAAAAAATTGAGCATGCACTTGCTGCCGGCGAGACTATCACGGGATTAATTCATGCATATGCTCTTATGCGCGGAAAAAAAATTAGCGAGATGGATGCAAAGGGCTTACTAAAAAAATATAAAGATAAAAGATTTGCGCAAGGATGTGATCGAGAAATAATTGCGGAGATTGAACATGTTGGCATACCTCTTGAGGAATTTTTTAAAATTGCGATTGAAGCGATTAGTGGAATAAAGGAAGAAGTTGGACTTGCGTGAATTTTATAAACTCGTTTTCTTTATATATTGTATTAATAAAATTGAAAATCAAAAACCAAAAAAACTACAGGAATTAAAATTTCCTGTTTAATTCAACTCTGACGAGTTGAAGACTTGCGGTTTTGTCAAGCAGGTTTTTGATATGCAGAAAATTTATCAAAAAAACAATGGAGCACCGCACCTTAAAAGGCGCGGTTTGTAAAGAGATTTGTTTTTAGGATGATCCAAAATTGAAAATGACGCTAATTATTCGCAGTAAAATAAGAGAAGTGGTGAAAAGAATCGACCCGCAGGAAGAAGTGAGCAGCATCGCTGCAGACGTTGGTGATACGCTTGAATTAGTTGTTGAGGATATCTTGCGCAAAGCAGTGGATCGGGCGAAGAAAAACCAGCGACGGACATTACTTGCGCGGGATTTGTAACAATGGCAAAGAAAAAAATTATTGATCTAAATAATTATGATTGGTTAAACCCTGCAGAGATTGTTATTGCTTGTCTTCTAAAATTTTATCTTGATAGTGAAGACGATGAATTAAGAATATCTTTAGACATAGAAAAAATAAATCATGAGAAGAAAAGATATGGCATGTATTCTATGAAACACAAACAGGGACAGTTGCTCGTTGCTCCTCCCGATCATATTATTCCAACTCTTGTAACATATCTGAAATATAATTCTGTTCAAAGCGTTCACAGCGGCGATGCCTTGCATGTAGTTTATAATAATCATGAATATAAAATTCCCCTATTTTTAAGCGATGAAAAAGGCAAAGAAGAGATCATGTTTAGAAAACCAAAACGATTGGAGCAGAGAATCTGATGAAAGGCATAACAAAACCTGCGTGGCTGATTTTTATTTTTACACTTTTGTATACTCTCTTTTTTGGGATTTATTTTTTTCAAAGAGGAAATTTTGAATTTTTATGGTATGTTGGTATACTTATTTTAATTATAGTTCTTGTTGTGATGTTGCATAAAAAATATAACTTTAGCAACGGCATTTTATCAGCTATTAGTTTGTGGGGATTATTACACATGATTGGCGGAATGGATATTAATGGTGTACGCACCTATGCCCGCATTATTTATCCAATTTTCTCGTCGGAAATTGCCGGTACTAGCATTTTTCGCTACGATCAATTTATGCATTTTTATGTCTATCTCATTGTCACTTGCATGTTATTTTATATTATTAGATCATATATTAAAAAAGAAATGCCGCGATGGATGCTCTCTTCCTTACTCGTTCTCATGGGAATTGGCATCGGTGCAATCAATGAAATTGTTGAATTTATGCCGGTTTTATTTTTGGAAGCAACTGGTGTCGGTGATTATTTTAACACAATGTGGGATATTGTGTTTAACGCACTGGGAGCTATTGTTGCAGTGATGTATTTGAGTGTGAAACGAATAAGAAAGATATAAATACAATCTTTAGTTTATAATCCTATATTTTTATTTTTGTAATGGAGTGAGATATATATGCGAAACGAAGTTATTGAAAGACTGGCTGCACTGATGACTGCTGCCTTTGGTCTTGTTGCAGCACTTGCATGGAATGGTGCAATCCAAGAATTGTTTAAATCGATTTTTGGGGAAAATGGCACATTAGGAGGTATGTTTATCTATGCAGTTGTTGTAACAGTATTGGCAGTTATTGCGACGATATGGATTGGAGGCTTATCACAGAAGGTGAAAAAAGAAGAGAAGCAAAAACTAAAACGTTAATTTTATTTTTTTAAAATTTTGTTGAAGTGGAATTAAAAGATAGATTGTTTATTATAAGAATATTTAATAATTGGATTATTCCTTTTCATTCATGCATCGAAAAATTTTATTTTTATATAACGGAGGTACAATCGGGCAGATACCTGAAAAACGAGGAGACTCTGTGATTCTTGTTCCTCCAAAAGATTCTGAAATTTTTAGAAAAGCGTGTGAGCCCATTATTAAAGAATTAAACCAAAAATCAGAAATAATTTTTGAATTTGTAACAGCTAAAGACAGCTCCAACATGACTCCGAATGACTGGGAAAGATTAATTTTTAGAATTAAAAAGGCGCAGGATGAGGAAGGTTTTGCAGGTGTTGCCATTGCACACGGGACTGATACACTCGCATATACATCGACGGCGCTTTCATTAGCGTTGCACGGAAAAAATCCAGAACAATCAGGACTACGCATCCCTGTCTGCATAACTGGCGCGCAAAATCCTATTTATCAATCTGGCGGCGACGGTAAATTTAATTTAGAAAATTTATTTAGGGTATTAAATAAAGCAATTGATCTGGGAGTTGCTGATGTTATTGTCAATTTTTGGAACAAAGTTTTTTTAGGGTGCAGAATTTTAAAGATAAATGAAAAGGATTTTGATGCGTTTGCATCTCCTTCGTATCCTGTTGTCGGTACTATTGATGCAAAAGGCGTTAATTTGCAAACACATTTATTGCGGAAAAAAAGTAATGCGGCCGGCACATTATTATTAGCACCAAAATTTGGGAGAGGTATTATCAGTTTTGAATTAACACCTGGAACTGATCCGAATGTTTTGGCAGGGTTTGTTACCGGAGGAGGAATTTCTGCGCTGATATTAAAATCTTTAGGCGAAGGAAATGTCTGTAATGAAGGGCAGTACAATTTAATTCCGGTTATTAAGCAAGCATCAGAAGAATATATGACTCCTATTTTTATCACAACAAAATTTGTCAGCGGCGGAGCAGGATCTGCGCATTATGAAACTGGCTATGAACCCATTAAAGCCGGGGGCATTCCCTGCTATGATCACACTGATGTTGCCGTAGACGTTAAAGTACGCTGGCTTATCGGCAATGGGCTCTGCTCAACTATTGCAGATTATAAAAAAGCGATGGAAACAAATTATGCGGGCGAAGTGACATCGCAAGCAAAATAGATGGTTCTATTAAGTCTTTAGGATACGTTTAAATATTCTTGCTTCTTTTTGGTCTT
>CAYIPM010000034.1:0-7362 GCA_964365195.1 Candidatus Woesearchaeota archaeon | reverse complement strand
AGAAGTGAAGAGATTATCCTAGCAGAGCTGCCCGAAGGGCATTAACTTGTTTCATTAAGATTATATTTAATTTCTGATAATAAATCAGTTTTATTTTTTGAAGTATAATTTTGTATGTGATCTGAAATATTTAAAAAACTGGAAATAGCATACAATCCCAGTATAATAAAAAAAATGATAAGAAATACTGAAAAAATTGTTGAAAATGATAATTCTATTGCACCCTTTTTCATATAAAGATTATTTAAACAATCCTTATAAATATTTCTTAAAATTTTTCTAAATCAAGAAAACCTTGCGTGTACCACACACTAAAGTGTGTGGTTTGTTAGGTTTTCTGGATGATCCAAAATCTAAAACTAAATGCTACGACCACTTTCTTTAGAATGTGGTTTTATATTTATGGACATCAAAAAATATAAATCAAGGATTGAATCTATTTTGACATTCACAGCCGACACAAAATCGTCCCCCCGAACCGCAATCACCATCATAAGTACATGCTACACAACGAGGATTAGACTCAACAGGACAACCTTCATGAATTTCACCAGGACCTCCTGCGCCAACACAGAATCTTTTTCCGACTGGACAATCACTATCACTTGTACAAAAAAGTGAAGGTGGAGGTGGAGGTGGAGGACCTGGAGGACCTGGAGGACCTGGATCAATTATCTCACCAATCTCACTACAAATACGTATTCCTAAAGATCTAATACATAAATACCATTCAACAGGATCAAAAGCCTTAGGAGGAATAGGGCGAATAGGGGGAGCTTCCAAAACATCTTTCACAAAAACCAATTTCAAAATAAATAAAACCGCTAAAACAAATAAAATAATCAAAACAATTATCAATAGATTCTTTTTTTTGACTATTCTTCTTTTTTCCGTCACCCTTTTTTTCTTCACCATTTTTTATTTTTTGATTATATCGTTAAAAATGAAAAATTGAAAATGAATTACAAATTTTCATCATCTTTTTCACTGTATAAAAAGTCTACAACTATATAAAATCATCGTTCTAATGATACTGTCAACTTATTATGAGTTAAATATAAATAGTATGTTTTCCTCCTGATTTTCAGGAGGTGAAAATATATGAAATGTTTTAAATGCAAATCGAAAGATGTTATTAAGAGAGGTAAAAATTATAACAAATCTGGAGAAAAACAAATTTATTTGTGCAAAAATTGTAATGCTAATTTTGTAGAGCCGGATGGATTTGAGAGAATGCGATACAACAAAAAAGATATTGCGAGAGCAATTCATTTGCATAATGAAGGGCTTTCACTTTTTCAGGTGAAAGATCATTTGTGGCAACATGATGGAGTGAGGGTAAGCAGAGAAACAATACGAGAATGGCGCAATAAATACAGCAAATTTTTAAAAAAAAATAAATGAGAATGTTGTTCCAATCATCAAGGGAAGAATTCATTTTGATGAAAAATATGTGAAGGTAAATGGTGAACATAATTTTGATCTGAATGCGATTGACAGTAAAACAAAATTTGTGCTCGCACACACATTTACAGACGAGAGAAACAGAAAAAAATGCACAGAATTTTTATCGCAGATAAAAAAAACATGCTACAATCAGATATTAACAAACTATTATCTAGAAAAATATACAGGAATTGATGAAAGAATTATTTTTGTCTGTGATGGATTTGAAAATTACAAAAATGCATTTAATAAATTATTTTACCGAGTTGCTCGATTACAATTTGGTGTGCCGATTGCCTGTAAAAAATATGGACTAGCACACAACAACAATGCAATTGAAAGATACAATGGAAAAATAAGTGATAGAATAAGATCAATTCGCAGCGGTTTTAAAAATTTCGTTGATGCAGAACACTTTTTTGATTTGAGAAGAGTTATTCACAACTTTGTAAATCCAAATCAAGAATTGCAGGGAAAAACTCCCGCAGAAGTTGCTGGAATAAATCTAGAGTTAGGAAGAAATAAATTGCTGGAACTGATACAATTTGTCAAAGATAATTATATCATACTATCTTGACAGTATCCGTTCTAATGAGCGTGTCTAATAAATAATCCTTAAATGAAGTTCACCTCAATTATAGCAAAGGACGCTGATAATTCCTCAGCTGCGTCTTTGCTATCAAGGAAAAGCAGAAATCTTTTTGAGGAAAAATTTCTGTCTTTTACTATAGTTTAACTAAAAGAAATCAATAAGCAATGCAATCAAGAATTGTTGGTAGAATTAATAGTTATCAAATCAAATTATTAATACGATGTGACAAAAAAATAATTAACGTCGAGCTAATTATTATTAGACACGCTCCGAATGTAAAATTCACTCCAACACCCTATCATATTCATCAAGATCAATTCCTTGATTAATTATATATTTTCTAAAAAGTGCGCGTTCATTAGAATCACTACTTTTTTCATATTTACGCAACAAGTCAAACACTGTTGTCTTGCCACCTGCTTTATTTTTTTGAAATTCCGGCGAGAGTTGAATGCGCCCCAATAATTGTTCAATACTCTGTCCGTAATTCGCAGAATTTCCGCTAAAATATTCATTATATAGTTGTGGATCTTTCCATTTCACAACAGTGTCAATCAGCAAGCGATTTTTTGCAAATTCTTGTTCGCGCAATAAGTTGCCAACAGTAAGTGAACCACTTTTTTCGCTCGGTATTGTCGTTGGTGTTTCAGGAATTTTTGCAGGGGGATTATAAATCGGAGTCTGATATAAATCAAGCGGAACACTATCTAACCGACGATCAATAGGCCGAAAAGGGTTGGATAACATATTTCCAACAGCACTTGCGCTAAATAATAATTTTTCACCTTCTTTTCCGAGTGGCACTGCAAAGTCTGCAGGCAAATTTTTATTTATGCGCGCAATATGATTGCGATTATCTGTCACAATTTTTGCACCTGCTCCATTAAAGCTATCCCGTCCTAATTCATTTCTTTTGCTATCACGATTAATCATCGAGAGTCGTGTCGTAGAAAAATCATCGCCATCCTTTAATCGTTGTCGAAAAACACTTTCACTTCCTTTTGAGTCTACACCATTAAAATAACGATCAGGTCCATTAACAATTCCAAAATTTCCATAGGTATCAATCTCTACAGCACCTCTATCATAAATACTAGTTCCAAACGTGCGCGTATGAACCCCCACTTCTCCATTTTTTCCCGCTTTAATTGCAAATCGTTCATGGATATTCAAATTAAATGCCTTGTTAGTTGGTTGAATGTGAATCTCTGCACTTGCTAGAGTTGATGAACCACTCGCGCGCGCAAAAACATCGCCGTTTTTATCTGTATCAACATAAATATTAGGATTCATGCTATCAGGCGATCGCCCAAAAAAAATATCGTTTCGCGTGCCTTCTCGCGAAAAAAATAGTAAATCATCTCCGGTAAATTGTTTTTCAAAAAAATAATTTTTACCATCGTGACTCACCACACCTGATTGAAATGCGAAATCTTTTTTTTCATCTTTCATAACAACTTCCCCATCAGAGTGAAAATCTATTTTTGCATCTTTATAATTTTTATTTCGTTGTAGTGCTGTTTCCATCACAGATCCTTTTTTTAGAGTAATATCATAACGACCACCGTCGTACTTTATTTCACTTTCTTTTGCAAGCGGCGTTTGAATGCCTCCTAAATCATAAGTTTGTTTATCTAACGTTTTCAAAGTTAACTTTTTTTCATTTCCATCTTTATCAAATTCACCGCTGCTTCCTTTTTCTAATCCGGAAAACTGTTTATTAGGCAAAATAATTTCACCGTTTTTTTCAGTGACTGTTGCTTTAAATCCACCGTCAGAAATTGATTCAAAAATAACACCCTTTGATTTTTCTTTCGCGCTATCAAAAACAGTTCCTTGCTGTGCGCTCACAAAGATGCTAATAAAAAAGATAACAAAAAGACTAATCGCCAAATATATTTTTTTCATTCGTAACCTCGCTCGATTTAATTGCAAATATAAATGCATATGTTTCGTTCAAAGAATATTCATCAAGAATTGTATAGATAGTTGTATCTTCCTCATAATCATCAAATGCTATGACAATTCCATACTCATCGGAAAATCTTCCCAAACAATCAATACACACTGCATTTGCTCGTACATGTTCTTTCACAATTTTTTCACTCACTGCCATTATAGTGTCAAGTCTCACATGCAAACTGCTCTCAAAATTTTCGAGCGTATAAACAGATTTCCCTTTAACAACTGACAAAGGATAATTAGCATGCACAACAACACTATCTTCACTAATCTGGGTCGTCACTTTCATAGCATCAGCACTAACATTTATATCCTTAAAATCAGCAAAATCATCAATGCAAAACGGCATAAATTCTTGAATATACAATGAAAGACTTTCTTCAATCATTTTTTTCGAGGGAATATTATTTTCATCGTTGAAAAAATAAACAACGCCGCTGCTCGTAGCTTGCGCACTTCGAGGATAATACCCACCGCCAAATCCAATAGCAATAACTGCTTCACGTGTAGATTGCTCTAAGCACATAGATACAAATGAATGCACTGGTTGTATATCAAGCGGAATAGACTTCCCTAAATAAATTTTTCCGCTTAAAAATAAATACAGTCCAATAAATGCAACAATAACAACTCCCAGAATAATAAAAAAACTCACCTGCCCCTTTTTTTTGTTCATAGGATATAAGAGAAAATAATCCTTAAAAATATTGTTATTTTCAAATTGGGTTTAATGCCCCGCAGCTTGTGAGTTATTTCGTTTTAGTATAGTCAACGACATTAATATTTGACCGTTTTGTCGTTGACTTATTAGGAAAAGACATACAAATATGGTAAAAAACTTATGTTTTTTACTATAAAATTAAAAAATAAAAAACGGGATAACGAAAAGAGCAATCTCATTTTGTAAAGAACTCTACTGCTAAAGCCGCAGAGCGTTTTTTGAGTTCTTGATAGACAGAAAAATCAGAGTTTTTTATCTTTGAGTTAAAACAAGGAGGGTTAAAACCTGATTTTTCTGGATCTAAAAATAAAAATAATAAAATGAGATTGCGTGTTGCGTCGTCAATTTGAAAATTAGAAATTGTTGGCGCGCGGCAAAAATTTCGCGGAATACTCCTGAACAGCTTGCTGCCCCAGATAGCGAAATTTTAGACAATTTCTTTATCTTCAAAATCTTTTGATTTTGGAGAGACCGCAAATTCCTTGAATTTCTTTATTTCACAAACACTTTCTTAACGCCAAAATATTGTCTTAGAATATTTTCCATTTCATTAAGACGTGTTTTATTTTTCCCGATCAAAGAAGCTTTGCTTTGCATGCCGGCCATAATAATAACTTCGTCGCCTTTCATTTCTATTGCTTTAAATTTAACGGGCCGCGTTAGCATCGATACAAAATTTTCTAAATCTTCCTTGCCGTTGGGAATTGCAATAATCTTTATTTTCTTGCCGATAATCTGATTCAATTTTTCCAGATTTCGGTTGTTCTCTCCAATTGCGCGGGAAACAAAAAAGCGAGGAACTGCGAAAACAATAGTATTATTATATTCAAAACAATGCGTACTGCGTATGCGCGTCACTTGGTAAAACAAATTCGCATATCGAATTGACCGCATGTCTAAAACTTTTATCATAGTAACATCTTTATATTTTTTTAAAATTGATATATTTAAATAAAAAATGTGAACAGAATAATAAAATATGTTTCTTCATTGTATATAAAAGTCTTAACCAATTGATAGTACTCTACTTTTTAAATGTTTAGGTCATACTCTCGACGATAAAAACAGTGTTTTATTATTTCTTGCGCGCATACATCCAGCCGTTTCCAGAACCTAATCCAGCATCAGTTCCTAATTGTGCGTCACTTCCTGCCCAATACGCTCCGTTGTAATTTACACCAAATGGATGCACACCAAAACCATTAACACTCCCGCTCCAGCACGCGCGATGCCAAGAAGGACTTGCATAATTTGCGGCGCAATTTGATGTAGTAGATTCATCATTATCTTTATCAATAGTTGATAAAGGAGCGTTATTATGATAGGTATACAAACCTGCGGAGGTCGATCCAATTTTTTGCTGATAATTGCTTAGTCGTATGCGGTATTCATCATTTCCCGATGTTGGATTTACTTCATCAAAATAAAAATCCATGTATGCGCGTTGATCAATAGGACTTGCAAGCGTATTGCTCCAATCATAACGCAATTCATTACCAAGTCTTTCCCAATACGATATGCCGATAAAATAATTAAAGGCAGTAAGATCAGTGCCAACACTTCCGCCAGTAAGCGAAGGAGAAAAAAGAGCGTTATTCCACGATAAACTAAGAGCTGATTTCGGTGTCAAACCATGAATATTACTCCACAGCAAAGTCCATCCACCGCCATCAGTTGTCATGTCACAATAAACTTTGATAGGAGCAATGCTTCCTTTCTCATCGAGGTCGATAAAATATATTAAATTTCCTTCAGATTTTCCATCAAGTAAAATATCAGAACAGGATGAATAATAATTAAAGTTCTTTTCTTCAAACTGCGTTTCACTTCCAACACTATTTCCAAAAGAAGGTATAACCCCAACTCTTACAATTTTGTTTGGACTGTTTAATTCTGGCGCTAGAAAATTAAATGTTTTTGTTTCAAGTTCCTGTGGAATATTTGTCGTGCGTTTGATAAGGATATTAACCCCGTTGCTATCATAAAAAAGAAAAGTAAGCGCATCAGGCATAGCACTGCCGCGTTCATGCAATACCTGCACTGAAACACTGCTGTTTCTTGATTGTTTTACATCTTTAATAACAAAACTCGTCGTGAAACGATCAATAGTAACATCCTCTCCTCCTTCCCGCACAAGCGGAATAACAATATTAGCGACGATAACAATAGCAACAAGTGTAATAAGAATTAAAAGAATAACCGAAATAATTCCTGCCTGCGCATGACGATTACTACACCCTTTTTTCATTATAAAAGAAAGAAAGAGAGATATATAAAGCATATGATAATGTTAAGTCCATTCCTGAAATTAACACTTAGCATTTTCTTAAGAAACTATTAAAGAGACAGACTTATATAGCGCTTTGCATTTTATTAGAATTTTTGACGACGCAACTCGCAATTTCATTTTCTTATTTTTATTTATATAGCATATGACTTAATAAATTGAGCAAATAGGTTATATGCTATATTCGGAGAACATAAATAAAAATGCTCAATTATTTATGTTCTACGCTATAGTCAACGACATTAATATCTCTCCATTTTGTCGTTGGCTTATTAGGGAAAGACGCGATTCTTTCACTATATTTGCTAAAATGAAACTGCTCTTTTCGTTATCTCGTTTTTTATTTTTTAATTT
>CAYIPM010000033.1:0-7547 GCA_964365195.1 Candidatus Woesearchaeota archaeon | reverse complement strand
ACGAATTGGATTCAGTAGTTAGTTATAGTCATGCCCCGCAGGGCATTAACTTGTCGTAGAAATTTTTTTCCTTGGTATTTAGGAAATGAAATTAAAATTTACGAAAAATAATTTCATTTACTATAATTCTTTTAAAATCAGTTTCTGCCCGGGTTATAACGTTTTTCAATGATTCAAAGTATTCTGCATTTATTGGTTGTTCATGTTGATGATTAGAAACAATATTAACCCGATACACGGTTTTATTTATAGAGGACTTTGAATAACCCGCATTTCCGAAGGAAATCGCGTCAAAGTCCTTCTTAGAGAGTTTTGAAATTGAGGTTTTTCAAAGCCCCCTATATCTTTTACTTGTAATTGCGTAAGTGCATTGTTAACCCAATTTAACTGACCTTGAATTGTTGCTTTTTCTCTTTCTAATGTTTCCCTCACATATTCTTCCAAAATTTTTTGTTCTGTCATTCTCATGTCTTTTTTTAAATCTTTTTATATCCGAAACCTATTCAACCCATTTGCAACAATCATTGCACCTTTTTTTTCCTGAATATATGCTGCATCTGTTTCTTCAAAATGCATTACTTTTTTTGTTTTCTCGTCGAGATTATCAAGGATGAATGGAAACAAGAAGCTTTCTTTATTTGCTTTTTTTGCAGACATATGAGTGAATTTTGCGTATTTTGCTGCGATTATTTTTCTTTTTTGATTTTTTTGATTTGCAAGCCAAATTTTTAAGACGCGCGACGGGCGTTTATATTGGATAAATCTATTATTCTTTAAAACTGATGCCGATGCAATGCCTGCAGACATAAAAAAATTCTGGTAGACTAAAAAGCGCCAGTGCTGCTGACGGTAAATTCTGCCCCTGAAAATATCTGCTTTACTTAATGATTCGTAAGCTTTAATGAGCGCCCCCCCTTTATATTCCTCTACAATGTTTTCTTCAATCCAGAGCAGTATTTCATCTAATTCAATGTCGAGATTGTCAAACAAAGTGAGTGTTTTTTCTGATGGAGGCAATTGAAATAATTTTTTTAAGACATTGAAAATGCTTTCCTGCCGTTCCCGGTCCGCTATTTCCTGAATAAATTCTTCCTCTCCCAAGTCTATAACACTTTGCAGATCATTGAGTGCTGCGCGAATGTCTCCATGAGATTTTTTTATAATTATTTTGAGTGTTTCTTGATTTATTTTTTTACGTTCTTTAATGAGAACATCTGTAAGTATTTTTTTGACATCTAATTCTGTTAATTCTTTCAGTGTAATAATGCTGCATCTTTGCCGAAGGAGCGAAAATTTTTTTTGCCAGATGTCGTTTGCAGTGATTATAATCGGATAGGGAGATTTTGCGAGGAGCACGATTAATTCCGGCAAGCCGCCCCGATCTGTTCCAGTGATGCCGTCGGCTTCGTCCATTAAAATAAGTTTACTTTTTTTGAATAATGATTGTTGTTCTAACGAAGGTTTAAGAATTTCATCTAATTTTGCGCGATTACGCAAATCAGACGCGTTTAATTCAAAAAGCTCTTGATTAAATTCTTTTGCTGCTGCAAGAGCAAGGGAGGTTTTTCCAATGCCTGCAGGGCCGTTAAGAATTATCGCTTTTTTTCGAGGAAATGTTCTGAAAAAATTTTTTAATTCTTGCATGGCTATGTCCTGACCTTTTATATCAACGAAATTTTGCGGGCGATATTTTTCTATGAGTGGGATTTGGTTTGTGTTTGTCATTGACTAATTTTCTTGAAATTTATTTTTATATACTATTCCTTGCACATTTCCTCAAGATTTTTACTTATTTACATCATATTAACTGTTATTTAATTTTACTCTCTCGAATCCTTCAAAATGAACAGTTAGGTCATTTATATCAAAAATATCTTTAACTTCATATATTCCAATTGTATATGGTTTCCCATCAGCAAGTAATTGATGAGTGTATTCAACAATCACTATACTTGCTAAAGGTCTTGATAATTGTTCATTTCCTTTTGTTTCCCTTAATGGTATCTCTCCATTTAACCAGTAAAGCCTCTGTCCTTCTTTTAGAAAATCATAACACAAACTTATTTCTAATTTCTCAGGCAGACATTCACTTTCACATCTTTTTTTAGTTCCAAATGCTCTTAGGCATAAATCAGTGTTAAATTCAATCTTTATTCCCATTTTATTATCTTGATTTTTAACATTTTTACTTTCCCATGCCAGCTAAAATAAAACTTGCAATGAGCGCTTCGAGTTGCACAAATTCGTCGCTGCCTTCGACCATTCTGAATTCGACTTCGCCTGTTTTTTCCGTGAGTTTTACTTTGAGCTCTGGATCGATCTGCAAGTTCCAAACTTCTTTTTGTATTGATTTGATAATATCTGTCCCGGAAATTGAGTCGCGCAGCATGATGTCCAGCAGTTTTTCTTTTGCTTTTATGAAATCTCCGCTTAAAGCGTATTCAAGAACTATTTTAACATCTGACGGACGAGCAGCAGACGCCATAGTATTAATCAATTCTGTTGACAGCGACGGAGAAATTGCCGCGCTTGCCTGCAAAAGATTAATGACCCGTCGACAATCACCCTCACTGACTTCATAGAGTGTTACAATTGCTGCATCAGTGATTTGCAGTTTTTCATTTTCTGCAATATATTTAACGCGTTTTTCAATATCTTTTTTTTCAAGAAGCTTGAAACGCAGGATGACGCAGCGTGATTGAATCGGATCAATAATTTTACTGCTGTAATTGCAGGACAAAATAAATCGACAGGTTGAGGTAAAATTCTCCATGGTTCGGCGCAATGCCTGCTGTGCTTCTTTAGTTAATGCATCTGCTTCATCTAAAAAAATAACTTTAAACGGCACACTGCCTAAGGATTTAGTTCGCGCGAAATCTTTCACTTTTTGTCTGACAACATCAATGCCGCGTTCATCACTTGCATTGAGTTCAAGATAATTTTCTTTCCAATTTTTGCCGAATAATTCTTTAACAACAATTAAGGCAAGCGTTGATTTTCCAGTTCCGGCAGGACCTGCAAAAAGCATGTGCGGAATGTTTAAGGATTTAGTAAGATTACGGACGCGTTTAATAATATCATCTTGACCGACAACGTCTTCAAATCGATGGGGGCGATATTTTTCAGTCCAGATAGATGTTTCTCCCTCTTCCATGTTCATTAAGAAACAGCTCGTTTTATAAAGATTATTATACCAAGATTCATCGAAAACCACCCACTTTAGTGGGTGGTGAATCTTGGGTATCCAAAAGTCCAACAAACTTCACACTAAAGTGTGAAGTTACACACAAGGACTTTTTGATACTTGAAAAAAAATTTATTGTTATCGATAATTTTTTAGAGATAATTTCGAATAATCCTTTATTTTTATTAGAATTTTTAGGTTATAGTCAACGACATTAATATCTTGACCATTTTGTCGTTGACTTATTAGGAAAAGATATACAAATAGGGTAAAAAACTTATGTCTTTTACTATAATACCCCCTGACTTGCTGCATCATCAAAAATTCTATAGAGAGTTTTGAAAAACCTAAAAATCCAAAACTTTCTAAGAAGGAATCAGAGAACAAGTTCTCTGATACATTCAAAATCAAAGATTTTGAAGTCTTTGAAGAGATTTCCTTCGGAAATGTGGGTTATTCAAAGTTTTCTATAAGGTTTTTTTCTGATAATATTTATCTGCAATAGTCTGAATAATTTTTTTACTTTCTCCAACATAATCAAGCGGATTAGTAATACTGCGTATAGTTGCCTCGTCCAGTCGCGTTCTAATTGTTTGATTTGCTAAAACAACGTCGACAAAAGGTGTTTTTGTTTCCCATGATTGTGTTGCGAGAATTCCAAGAAGATCATGTGCTTCACTGCGCGCCATTGGCTCTGCAACTTTTCTATGATCTGTTAAATACGCAAGAATTTGTGGTGAAGTAACGACTCCAAAACTTCTCTTTACTCGTTCTATACTTCGATCTTCCCGCAATTCAATCCAATAAGAAATATGTGCTAATCGTCGAATGCCATGATCCAAGAATTTAAATCCATCTTCAAAATTTATTCTGCTGTTTGCCGAAGCAGCAAGATTGCGCGCATACGGCATTTGACAATTCATAATGGCAGTTACTAAATTGCCCGCTAAATAATTTCGTACTGACATAAATTGCTCTTCAGCGTCGGGATTTCCATTTTTTGCATCCTTATGGGGCATTGCCGAAGAACCCTTTTGTTTTTTAGGAGAGGCATTAATAAAAATATTCACGTCATCTCCTCTACCATTCGCAATATAATTTGCAAGATTATTCATTGTCTCGCTTAAACGGGATAAAACATACATAATATCTGCTTCAAATTCTAAACCAGGAACTTGTGCAGGAGCATCCATAAATCCAATTCCCAAATCGCGACAATATGCTTGCTGTAGTTGTATTCCATCAACCTGCGAGGCAGTAGCAGAATGATGATTACCTGTCGCATCTCCCCATTTTCCAATAATAGAATTATCATAAACAAATTTTAAAAATTTCAAGCCAGATTGTAACATTTCAGCATAATATGAAAAGGCTCTTCCTGCAACACTAGGAACAGCGTCATACAAATGCGTCAAATCCATATGAGGCACATCAATCCATGCAACAGATTTTTCAATAATAATATCTCGCAGATTTTCCGTCGATTCTGCAATAACTTCTAACGATTCTTTAAATTGTAATGCTTTGGCTGGCTGAGTGGTATCCGCACTTGTTTTTAATTTGTTACAGTGAGGTCTTGCGACTATACTCAATTGTTCTTCTAAACTCGTATTAATTGCAATAACATCATGACCGGTTTTTTCTTCTAATTCCCGAATCCTCGACGCTGAAATAGTTTGCAAATTTGCCTTAGAAGAAATTTCTTCTGCATGATGAGCAGGCACAACATCAGGATACAATCGAGATAAAGTCAATGAAGCTTGACCTTGACAAATAAGTCCAAATTCATATGTTTTTTCAGGACCCCAAATTTCAACCATCTCTTTGGTTCCATATCTTCCTGCTGCAAGTTTCACGGGATCAACAGTATAATCTTTAGGAAATCGCTCGCGTGGTTTCGTTCCCTTTATTTCAATCATGAAACGATAAACAAACATCCCTTTATAATTTTTGTTCTCTATTTTTACTATAGTCAACTACATTAATATTTCACCGCTTTGTCGTTGTCTACAAACATGTTGTTTGGAGAGATAGAAAATATTTTATTTTCTATAGCTTATAGTAAAAGACAGAAATTTTTCCCAAAAAAAATTTGCTGCTTTTCCTCGATAGTCAAGGCGCATGTGGGGAGATATCAGCGTCCTTGACTATATTAGGGAAAGACGCGATTCTTTCACTATATTATCTTTCGATAAAAAACCTCTCATCACAACTATTAAATACAATCCTTCACTTACATTTAAAACGGTGAAACATGCCTTACGATATTATCATTGGTCGAGACAAAGAAGATAAAAAATTGTTTTGTAAACAAGGACTTATTTTTATTGGCAAAGGTTATGTGCAGATGGGGAACTACACATCACTCTCAAATCGGCTCTGGCTCGATGTTATTCGAAGTCATGTAATACTTGTGGCAGGTAAGAGAGGATCTGGAAAAAGTTATTCATTAGGTGTCATTGCAGAAGAAATGGCAAAACTTCCTGGCGAAGTAAAAGAAAATATTGCCCCGTTAATTTTTGACACGATGGGAATTTTCTGGACCATGAAATTTAAAAATGATAAAGATAGCGAATTGCTCGACGAATGGGAACTCAAAGCAGAAAATCTTCCAATCAATCTATGGATACCATTTGGATACTACAAAGAATTTGAAAAAAGAAAAATTCCTGTTGATAAAAAATTTGCGTTAGCGGTAAGTGAATTAGAGAGAGAAGATTGGCTCTCAATTTTTAAATTAGAGATGACAAACCCTGTTTCAATTCTCATACAAAAAGTAATAGCAAAATTAAATAAAGAAAAAGATTATGATCTGGATGATATTCTTGCAGAAATAGAAAAAGATGCAGCTATGGAACTGCCTACAAAAAGGGCGGCGCAATCGCTGTTTGAAGCAGCAAAAACCTGGCAAATTTTTGCAAATAAAAATGAAAGCGCGACAAAAACTGAACAATTAGTAGAAGCAGGTGTAACAAGCGTGCTTGATCTTTCCATGTATTCCTCAACAGATTCGTTTAACGTTCGTGCATTAGTCATCGGTCTTATCGCAAAAAAATTATATAATCAGAGAATGCTTGCCAGAAAAAAAGAAGAAATAAACGCGATTTATTATGGACTTGAAAAAATAGAAAATAAAAAAGAAATGCCTCTTGTCTGGCTTTTCTTAGACGAGGCGCATGAATTTTTGCCGCAACACGGAGAAACACCTGCAACAAACGCACTCGTACAATTATTGCGTGAAGGTCGTCAGCCAGGCATCTCAATGGTTTTAGCAACCCAACAACCGGGAGTTATTCATCGCGACGTTATGACACAATCTGATATTGTGCTAGCACATCGCTTAACAAACAAACACGATATTGAAGCGCTCAACGACATCATGCAAACATATTTACTGGAATCAATTCAAAAATCAATGCGCGAACTTCCCGACGTCAAGGGTGCAGGCATTATTCTAGATGATAATTCAGAACGGCTCTATCCAATTAGAATCAGGCCGCGGCTCACTTGGCACGGCGGTGAAGCACCAAAAGCATTATCCAATAAAAAAGAGATTTTTGCATAAAATAATAACTAAAAATAAAATGACAAATATATTAGAACAGTTAATTGCATTTGCTCAAGCAGATTTATCTATTCTTGCAATTACTAAAGGATATGACCCAATGAGTTATGACGACGATAATATAAAAGTCGAGACATATTATTTTATTGCGCAGGGAAAATATGATGCAGAGCGGGCAGATGGAATAAGTGAATTAGATATGTTATTGACAGAAAAAAATTCTAATATTCATCTGGGAGAATGGCCAATTTCCGTCGATAAAATAAATGAATACACATTTTTAGGAGAAATTATCTGGCAAAGATAACAATTTTTTACGATTCAATCTTTGTTCCTTTTGGGAAATATATTTCTAAAAAATGAAAGAATTTTTTAGAGTTATTGTATAAACCAGCACTATGAGAATCGTTTTGAGGATTTTCAACAGTGTCATTTTCTATGTTTTCTTCTTGGAGACTATAATCTGCGAGTTCATTTCTTATTTGCGCAATAAATTGAGTGCGATGAGCTAACCCCGCTATTCCTTGGTTGCAGCGCACAACGGCATATGTGCATGAGTTGCAAACATAAAGATATATGCTATCGCCTCGATTCATTTCTAAAATTTTTTTATTATGAAAAAAAAGTTCTGTTCCAGATTTATCAACACGGGCAGTTAAATTATTGTTGATAGTTTCTTTTTTTCTTATAAATAATCGAATCGCCATACTCTAAAAAAACACAGACAATATATAAATAAAATTATCTTTTAATGATTATGTCCATAAATTGAAAACCTCATTCTAAAGAACGTGGTCG
>CAYIPM010000032.1:0-7559 GCA_964365195.1 Candidatus Woesearchaeota archaeon | reverse complement strand
GCTTTTCCTAATAAGTCAACGACAAAATGGGGAAATATCAATGTCGTTGACTATAGCGGTGAATATGAATTTCTTTTAAGAGAATGTCCTATTCGCAAGAATGCTGCTTGGTTAAAAGAGACAAGTCTTGATTGTCATTTTTATACAAGAGATGAAGATATCAAAGAATATAAACGATTTAAAGAGATTATATTACGATTAGAAAGCGTGGGATGGATACAGTAACATGGCACGAAAAAAATTTATTCGATCTGGATACTGGAGATTTTCAAAACTAGGACTGCGACGAAAGAAAAAACAAATTTACCGAAAACCAAAAGGACAAGGCAATAAGGTTCGACTTAACGAAGCAGGAAGAATTACCCGCGTTAAAATTGGATTTGGACGCAACAGAAAATTGCGGGGAATAATAAGAAATAAAAATATGCGACCAGTCAGGGTACGTAACATCGATGATTTACGAAAAATACAAAAAAATGAAATTGGGATTGTTGCAAAAATGGGTGGACGAAAAAAAATGCAGATTGCGGAATATGCACGTGAGCACAAGATCATTTTGCAAAATTTTAATCCAAAAAAATTTATTGCAAAAGCTGAAGCGATACAGAAAAATAAAGAAAACTATAAAGCAGAGCGGGAGAAAAAATACGAAGAGAAAGAGAAAAAAGTTAAAGAGAAAGAGCTAGAAGAAAAGAAAATAGATGAAAAGAAAGATGAAACAAACAAGGATGCAAAAGAAAAGCATGAACATACGCAGGGACACGGCGTACATGCAGATCACACTAAACATGAAAAAGGCGCTTCGCAGGCGCATGGAGAAATGTAAATATGAAAAATAGAATAGGTACTTACTTTCCACTTGTCCTCAAGAATAGCGCTCGATTGATGGAAGAATTTATTTCTAAAGACAACTGGGCTAGTGCTCTTCAATATCATACTGTTGTCTATAATCAATTATTTAATTGTTATATGGAAGAAAAAAATCCCGAGTCTAAAAAAAGATTAGCAACACCGCTTACGAATGTGAACGAATTAATTACCGGAGGCAAAAAATAATGAACTTAGGCAAGAAAAAAATATTGGCCGCAAAGACGCTTGGCGTCGGAAAAAATAGAATTCTTTTCGTGCATGATGCCTTGAATGAGATAAAAGAAGCAATTACTAAGCAAGATATTAAAAGTCTACATGAAGAGGGTGCAATTCAAATTCGACCAATTCGCGGAAGAAAAAAAGTAAAACAAAGAAAACGAAAAGTTGGATGGGGAAAAATAAAAATGAATGTTCGCCATCGAAAAAGAGATTATATTATTTTAACCAGAAAATTGCGCGCTGCTGTTGGTTTTGCGAAAAATGCGGGCACTATTTCCAAAGAAATGTATTATGACATTCGCAAGAAAATAAAAAACCGACATTTTAAAAGCGGTGGGCATCTGAAAGAATATATAGGGAATTTTGTAAAACCTATAGTAAAAGACAGAAATTTTTCCCCAAAAAAATTTGCTGCTTTTCCTAATAAGTCAACGACAAAATGGGGAAATATCAATGTCGTTGACCATAATGAAAATTCTCTAAGAAGAACTTTGAAAACGAGCAATGATACAAATTCCTCTATAAAAAGTTTAGAGGCGCCAGCGAGCAAAAAATCAACAAAACCTCTCAAGAAAAAAACAACACGGAGTAAAAAATAAATGAAAAAACAATCTAAACTAGTCAAACGACGACGAAGAGAAGGAAAAACGGATTATCGAAAACGCCTTGTCTTACTTACTGGACAGGCAACCAGACTCGTAGTACGAAAAACTAATCGCTATATTATTTTGCAACTTGTTGCAAGCAAACAAGCACAAGACAGCGTCATTTGCACTATGAGCACGCAATCATTACTGAACAGCGGCTGGCCTATAGAAAAATCGGGCAGTTTAAAATCATTGAGCGCTGCATATCTAACAGGATTTGCCTTAGGAAAAAAAATGCATGCGCAGATTAAAGGCCGTGTTATTCTTGACAGCGGCTTAATTCCGACGAGCAAAGGGTCTCGTGTCTATGCAGCGGTTATGGGTGCAGTTGACGGCGGCTTATCAATTCCCTTTAACAAAGAGGTTGCGCCGCCACAAGAAAAAATTGAACGTATTGAATTTTTTAAGAAAGTGAAAGATAATCTTGAAAAAGACAGAAATTTTTCTGCTGAAAAAACGACTGCTTTTTCAAATAAATCAATGACAAAACGAAAAGAGGTCACTAATTACATAGAGGGAGGAAAGAAAAAATAAAATGGTGCTCATGGATGGAACAGATATTGGAAAAAGATGTCAAGAATATTTAGAAGAAAAATTAAATAAAATTATTTATGATGATTATGATTTTGTATTTTGGGATCATAAAAAAAAGCTCGTTGTAAAAAATTCTGATGATTTTCATCATATTGCACAAGCTTTTGATATACAAGAAATTAGAAGAAGGGGATGTGATTTTGATTATTATATTAAGATTCCTCGTTTAGAGAGCAAGATTCCTGATACTTGGATTGTGTGTCTTGACGAAGAAAATATTAAAAATTCAGCAGATTTTTTATCAGTGTATGGAGAAATTTATACAATAAACTAACATGGCAGAACGAAAAAATCAACGAGGGCAATATACGCAACCCTTTCCAAAAAGAACACTTGCAGACAGACGGCAAAGCAATCGCGCGCGTGAAGAACGAACCAAAGAACAACAATTGCAACATCTTGAAAACTGGATACCGAAGACAACGTTAGGGAAACTTGTGAAAGATGGAAAAATTACTACGATGGATGAAGTAATTAAGCATACCATTCTTGAACCAGAAATTGTTGATCGACTTATTTCTTTATCTAGTGAGGTTTTAAACATTGGACAGGCAAAAGGAAAATTTGGCGGTGGCAAGCGTCGGGCATGGCGACAGACACAGCGAAAAACTGCAGAAGGAAATGTGCCAACCTTTTCATGCATGAGTGTTGTCGGCGATCGGGAAGGTTTTGTCGGTCTGGGATATGGTCGGGCAAAAGAAACATTACCTGCACGAGCAAAATCTGTCCGCAAAGCAAAATTAAATATTATAAAAATTAAACGCGCGTGTTCGAGTTTTGACTGCAACTGCGGTGAGGCGCACACTGTACCCTTTATCGTCGAGGGAAAGGCAGGAAGCTCTAGAATAAAACTCATTCCTGCACCACAGGGAACCGGTTTAGTTATTGGCGATGAATGCAAAAAAATTCTGCGCATGGCAGGAATAAAAGATGTGTACAGCCGCACCACAGGAAAAAAAAGAACAACAATAAATGTTGCAAAGGCATGCATGGATGCATTGCAAAAGACAATGGAGATGTAGAAAAAAATATGGAAAAAATAAAGAAAAAAAATAAAGTAGCATTAACGGTAATGCCCTCGCCTGATACGCGAGATCTTCTCCCAAGAAGAACTCTGGGTTTGAATCCTAGCCGTGGCGAATCCCTTCTTCTTACTTATTTTAATAAACAATATGTACTAAATAATTAAACATGGAAGAACGAAAATTCATCAAATTAAAGAAAGAAGAATACGGCATTAAAGAATATATCAAGCGAGACTTAGGAAAAGGAAAAATTAGCCGGCTTGATATTGAATATACCCCCGTGGGGGAAAAAATTATTGTATATACTGCTAGACCAGGACTTGTGATTGGCCGACGCGGAGAAAAAATTGATGATTTGACAACAGTGCTGAAGAAAAAATTTAAGCTGGAAAATCCTCATATTGAAATTCGAGAAATTGAATTCCCGTTGTTTGACGCGCAACTTGTTGCGGACGATATTGCGCTTGCACTTGAACGCATGGGCAATTTGAAATTCAAAGTTATTGCGTATAAAAAATTACAAGAAATTATGAGAGCTGGCGCATTAGGATGTGAATTGCGGTTAAGCGGAAAATTACCAAGCGATCGCGCAAAATCCTGGCGATTTGCAGAAGGATATCTAAAAAAAGCAGGAGAATCCAGCAAAGAGATTAATCGCGCGCAAGCAACAGCTCTTACAAAATTAGGAATATCGGGCATTAAAGTTGCCATCATGCCGCCGACTGCGCGAATCTATGATCGGATTGAAGTGAATGATGCAATACGCGCGCAAATAAGAACAATTATACCGACGGAAAAGATTACTGCAGTTGCAGAAAAAAAGAAAGTGAAAATAACAGTTAAAAAAGTAAAATTAGCAAAGGAAGATGCCTCATCAACAGAAACACTCGCGGAAGCTGCCATCACTCATGTAAAAAAAGCTGAAGATGGCACTGCAATGGCAATTGAACAAGAACTTGAGGAAGGTGTTCCACAAGATATAATCGATGCAGAACAAAAAGAAAAAAATAAAGAGAAAAAAACTGAAAAGAAAACTGTCAGTGAAAATATTGATAAAATAACTAAACCAAAAAAATCTAAAAAATTGACTGAGAGAGAGAATTAAATGGAAAGAGTCATTAATTACACTGGCACATTAACAGGATTAAGGGGTTTGCTCATAGCTCATGATCAAAATGCAATACAAACTTTTGAACGATTTGATAATTATATATTTTATATGAAGAGAACGCTTTGGAATACTTTTGAAAGACAAGAATTGTGTAATCCGCAAATACTTGCCGCATATACATCAGAAGATGCAGAATTTTCTGCAATTAATAAAATATTATTAGAGGCAGGATTATGACCGCATTATTAAATCCTGAAATTACGCGAGATTGTAAAACATATTTAGAAAAAATACTTAATGAACAACTGGGATATAATAATCGACGGTTACGCGTTCTTCAAAAGAAAGGCCTGATAATCACACGGGATACCAATCTTTTTAATAAAATTGCACAAGCTCATGGAATTGAGACAATAATTGATAAAGGGGAATTAATCTATGGTATTACTGTTCCGGCTACTCAAGGTGAAGTTGGAACATATTGGACTGTTTCGTTAAATCATGAACAACGCGGAAAATTTTTAGATCATTATAAAAAATATACAATAAAAACTGAATAATACAATGGCAATCATACGAAAAACTGATATTAAAAAAATGTCTGAAAAGGAACGCAACGAAAAACTCAAAGATTTGAAAAAAGAACTGGTGAAAGAGCATATTAATTTGAGCAAAGGCGGCAAGACGAAAATACGAGAAATTAAAAAGACTATTGCACGCTTATTAACCATGAACAATCTCAACCGATTAAACATATCTGTTGAAAATAAATAATGAGTATCTGTCCCAAGTGCGGTTTGCCTTTACAAGCATGTGTTTGTGAAGAAATAACTAAAACTGAACAACGTATTCATGTACGAACCGAGAAAAAGAAATTCGGAAAAATAGTGACTGTGATTTCAGGATTTCAAGGAGTTGACATGAAAGCAATAGCAAAAGATTTAAAACATGAACTTGCATGTGGCGGTACTATTAGAGAGAATGAAGTGGAACTTCAGGGAAATCACACCAGAAATGCAAAACACGCGCTGGTCAAACTGGGATTTTCTGAAACACTCATCGACATTGCATAAAATTAAACATGAACAAAATACAATTAATCACGCAAAAACGGACGAAAGAAAAGAAAGAAATCAAAACTATAGTAAAAGACAGAAATTTTTCCCCAAAAAAATTTGCTGCTTTTCCTAATAAGTCAACGACAAAAAGGGGAAATACAAATGTCGTTGACTATAGCCAAGGGCAGCTTTTCGCGGTAATTCGGATTCACGGCATGGTTGAAGTAAAAACGCCTATTGCTGAAAGTTTGGATAGACTGCGCCTGCGTCGGAAATATGCCTGTGTTTTACTTAATTCACAGAACAAAAATCTTTTCGGCATGTTAAAAAAAGTTCATTATTATGTTGCGTATGGAGCGATTGACCGCGAGATGTTAGTGAAATTAATTAAAGGGCGAGCAAAATCTCTGGAAGGAAATAATAAAAAAATAAACACTGACGCAGAAGAAGTTGCTGATGGACTGTTATCAGGAAAAAAATTATCTGATTATGGATTAAAACAATTTTTTCGATTGCATCCTCCGCGCAAAGGAATTAATTCAAAACAGGCGTATCCTGTCGGCGTTTTAGGAAATCATGGCGCAAAAATAAATGAATTGCTAGAGAGGATGTTGTAAGATGACGTCACGAGCATATAAAATTGGAAAAGGCGGAAGTTATCATGAAAATCTTTTTCCGTTATCTGTCGGACAAACTCTCCGTATCGCAGGAAATGATGGATTAGTTGCTGCAGTGAACGAAGATTTGCATCGCGTACATATCGTCTCCATTGTTGATGGTGCAGTTGTCGAAGAAGAATATCATGCGGATACAACTATGTTATTACAAGGAAGATTAGTATATTGCGACTGGAAAAAACGCAGTTTAACAGACAACGACCTCACATTTTTTGGAAAAAATATTTCGAGAAATAAATATGCTACTCCCTATTATCATGACGATAATTAAATTCCCCTTAGTATTGCGAGAGAAACTTGTCTTAGATAGGGATTTATCGACGAAGGAAAAAAATAATGAATTAAATTTTTTAATGCCGACAATCTTGCAAGAAAAAATGCAAACTGCAATTGGCAAGGATATGATTATGATGAATGGAAGAAAACAATGACGACACGTATGGAAAGTTTAGTGCTTGAAGAAGGAAAATCATTTAAAGATTTAAAAAAAGGATTTGTCCTGAAATTTTCGCGATATGAGGAATCAAAAATTTTTGAATATAAAGGATTAATAACCGATAAACAAAATGAAAATGTAACGATTCTTCTGAGAGATGAACACAAAGATATATTACAAATTATTGCTCTCTTGGAAGAATTTCCTATGTTCTATGTCACACGAGTTAATAGAATTTATCATAATAATAACAATTATTCAACTTTTGATAGTAGATTAACGAGGAGAAATATTTAAAATGGGATTCAAATTTTTGAAATTGGAGCAATTTCAAATTTCCATTTTCCAGAAACTAAAATTTTCTGGCTCACTTGAATCTTACGATTCGAAGATTACACAGGAACAACAATAAAAATGAAAATAAAAAAATCACGAAAATCAAAACGACAGCGCGGACAAACCACCTATGGACATGGCGCGCGAAAGAAATGGAAAGGCAGCGGACATAAAGGTGGAAAAGGAATGGCAGGAAGCGGCAAACGCGCTGATCAGAAAAAAACACTTGTGAATAAATTATATGGAAACAAGTATTTTGGAAAACAAGGCATTACTAGTCGGGGAACACGACGAAACAAAGATAAAAAAATAAATGTTGGCGATATCCAGCGAAATTTGCCTATGCTAATGAAGAAATTTGGCAGAGGCGAAGTTCTTGAATTAAAAAAATATAAAGTGTTAGGTGAAGGAGAGCTTACTACAAAATTGCATTTAAAGGTTGCAGCAATCAGTGAAGGCGCGTTGGAAAAAGTAAAAAGAGCTGGCGGCAGCGTTGAAATTTTGAAGAAAAGAGAAAAGGAAGAAGAAAAAAATCAAAAAAACAATTGTTTCACCCACACTTAAAAGTGTGGTGTGAGCAGGCACT
>CAYIPM010000031.1:0-7575 GCA_964365195.1 Candidatus Woesearchaeota archaeon | reverse complement strand
TATTGCTCCAAATGGGTTTAATACCCCCTTGCTTGCAATGATTTTTCGTCGTTCCCATTTGGAGGCTTAAAAAATACCCTGCAGCTTGCGAACAATTTCATTTTCAAATAAAAATAATAATAAAATGAAATTGTGAGTGCGAAGTGAGCGCAAGCGTTCGATGGGATTTTTTATTAAATTTCTAAGCTCTCCAACTTTACAAAAGTTGAAGATTATTGAACTGTAGAATTTCCTGTTAATGCCTGTTATACAAGGTTTTCCTGAAAGGAAAAAGTGCAACGCCCGAAGGGAAACCGAAGAGTTAAATTTTAGTGGCTCGTGTTCATAAAGCAAACAAAGTGAGAGACTGCAAGTCGTGGCTCGTAAGAGAGTTTGAGAACCTGCACTATTTTAGAGCGGGGGACGGAAGCGCGTTTTAGAAAATTTTATATACACTTCGTACTTGTAGATGAGTATGGAACAACAGAACATTATTAACAGATTAGATAGAATTGAAAAAACATTAAGGTTTATTCAAGAGAATATGGTTGATGTAGATGTAATCTTAACAGAAGAAGAAAGAATAATGTTAAATGAAAGTGTTGAAAATGAAAAAGCGGGAAAGTTGGTTTCTTTAGAGGCGATAAAAAATGTTCGAAATAAAGCTAGATAAACAAGCCGAACATTTTCTTGCTAAATGTGAAAATGAAATCTTTGAACGAATTTCTGAAAAACTTGAAGCTTTAAAACAGAACCCTGTTCCACACGACTCGAAAAGAGTTCTTGGCTATGAATTGCCAACATTCAGGATAAGAATAGGAAAATATCGCGCGCTTTATAGGATAAATTATGAAGAAAAAAGGATTGTTGTAGTAAAGATTGATAAACGGAATAAGGTTTATGATTAGGGGGACAGCGCACATTATTTTTTATAAAGTTTGACTATATAAGAAATTTCTGATTCGTTAAAATTCTTTGCATTATTTAATCTGTCTTTCCATTTAAATGAAGGTTTAACAAGAATAGCTTTTTTTGCTCTTAATTTAGAAAAAATTAAACTACTCTTTCTGAGGTGATAATCTCCTAGCAATGCGAAGACTAATCCCTTTGAAGCATATCCATTAATTATCTGTGCTTGCCGCAATTCCCTTTTTCTTGTTACATTTCTTGCCTCTTTATCTGAGAATCTATTTTCTCTCCAGTTTTTGCCTACACCCATATTTTTAATATCGCAACCTATAATGGATAAATTAAAACTTCTTGCGAGATTTATTATAGGTTTTAGTTGTCCATAAGTAGATACCGATGAAAAATCTTTATTATTTGGCTTACTTAAAAATTTTTGAGCGCCGTTATCATTTAAAATTATATTTTCTTCAAGCATCTCATAAAGGAAAAATTTGGGTAAAGTTTTCTCTAGTATCTTCCTTTGAACCTGAATTTGTTTTACAAATCCATGATATTCTCCAAATAAAACTAATTTTATATTGTTATCTCTAATAAATTCTCCCAGCTCATTAATGCTCTTACATCTCTTAATTTTTAATTCGACTTTATACATAATAGCATTATATCATTCAAAGTCTATAAATTAATCGTTTTTGTACGCGCCGTCTGGGTGGGGTGGTAATAACTAAAATTAATCTCGCGCAGAGTTTTTCCCGCAGGAAAAATTTCGTTGAACCTATTCATATCATAACAAAAGTGATGATATGAATCCTAAAGGGTAGGTTATCGTAACTCTTATATATTTGACGGATATTACCTATTAATGCGACAAGGATTGATTTATAAATTCAAAAGAGAACTTGAAATTCGTAATTTCTCTTTTAGAACTGTCAAAAGTTATATGTTTGCTGTTGAGAAATTTCTTGAGTTTTCTGAAAATAGAGGATTAAATGAAAATACTATTAAAGATTATATTCAGGCCATCTTGAAAAAACAAAAACCTTCTACAGTATCTCAGAATCTTTCTGCAATTGAATTCTTTTTTGAAAAAGTATTAAAACAAAAAATCAAACTTCCTCATCCAAAAAGAAATAAGCCAATTCCAGAAATTTTAACACAAGAAGAAATAAGGAAATCAATTAAAAAAGAAAAAATTATTGCATTAATTGTTCCAATCCTTTTATAGCATACGCAGTTCCGGCAACAGTAGCCATCGCTGCTGCGACAGTATAGAAGGCATTGTAAACTGCTAATCCCAACACGCGTCTTTGCACGGGCTTCGGCAATTCCGTTAACAAGTCTGTGTTATAATTCACACTCACTCTTTTTGAATAATCGAGAAATGATTTTAGAGGTATTAAAAAATCTTCAACTTTGAATTTCTCTGAATTTGCCATATTTTTATACAGGAAAAATCTATATAAACTTTTATATGATCAAATACATCAGATAAAAATATCTCAAAAACATTTTTATAGCTCTGCCATCTAGCTGTGAATATCATGCCAAAAAAACCTGCTTCCCCGTTATCTGTTGAAACAAAAGAATATCTTGTCTTTGATCCCAGCGATGTTAAAAAGACTGTGGAGATCGCTGTGAAAGCAAAACCTGCGCGCGAGGATATAGAGATCATTGAGAAAAAGGGCAAAGTTGTCAGAAAGAAAAAAACGACGGCTGTGAAAAAAGAGGCGCCACTATTATCAAAAGAGAGAGATGCAGCTGCCAGTAAATTGGGAAACTATATTTTGATTATCACTGAAAAACCGCAGGCAGCTGCAAAAATTGCTGCAGCATTATCAAATGGAAACGATAGAAAAATAAATAGTCACAGCGGCGTTTCGCATTATGAATTAGTGAGAGATGGAAAAAAAATTGTTGTCGCCTGTGCAGTCGGTCATTTATTTACGGTCTCGCAAACAAGCAAAGGAACAAATTATCCTCAATTTAATATTGGTTGGTTTCCAAATTTTGAAGTTAATAAAAAAGATTTTACAAAAAAATATTACATGGTGATAAAAAAATTGGCTGGCGAGGCAAGTGATATTATCATTGCAACAGATTTTGATGTTGAGGGTGAAGTTATAGGGTATAATATTATGCGCTTTATTGCGAAAAGAACAGATGCAAAACGCATGAAATTTTCTTCATTAACAAGCCAGGAATTACAAGAATCATTTGATAATGTTCGACCAAGCATTGAATGGGGACAGGCAATTGCAGGAGAAACGCGCCATTTTGTTGACTGGCTGTATGGCATTAACTTGAGCCGGGCAATTATGCAGGCAATCAAGTCTACGGGAAAATTCAAACTCATGTCCATAGGCCGGGTGCAAGGTCCTGCATTAAAACTTATTGTCGATAAAGAAAAAGAAATACAACAATTTAAGTCTAGTTTATACTGGCAGATTTTTGCAACAATTAGTGACGGAAAAAATACGCTTGAATTAAAATATGTCAAGGATATTACAAAAAAAGATGATTTGAAAAAATTTGATGATTTGACTGGGCAGAAAACTCTCGCTACAACAACTAAAACAAAACAAATTCTATTGCCTCCTGTTCCGTTTGATTTGAGTTCGCTACAAACTGAAGCATATAAATTTCATTCTTTAACTCCCGCACAAACACTTGCAACCGCGCAAAAATTATATTTAGCGGGATTGATTTCTTATCCGCGCACATCCTCACAAAAAATTCCTGATGCAATGAAGCCGCTTGATATTTTAAAAAAGCTGAAGAATCATTTTGAGCAGACAGCGCATGCCATACGCACAAAACCTGTTGAAGGAAATAAAACAGATCCTGCGCATCCAGCCATTATTCCAACAGGAAACTTCAGCCATCTTGAAGGCGCTGATAAAAAGTTGTACGAACTAATCGTAAAACGATTCATCGGCTGTTTTTGTGACAATGCAGAATTAGAAAATAAAAAAGTTGAGATCAACCCATCTGTTGGAAAATTTTCAGCCCGCGGCATGGATATTTTGAAAAAAGGGTGGCTTAGTGTGTATCCGGCAAAGATGGATGAAACAGAAATACCTGATTTTACAGGAGAAGTCAGCATTACAAATATCAAAATAGAAGAAAAAGAAACACAGCCGCCACGGCGCTATTCTCCTGCATCAATTGTTTTAGAACTTGAAAAAAGAAATTTGGGAACTAAGGCAACGCGCGCCACTATTATTGAAACGCTTTTTAATAGAAATTACGTCACGGAACGAACATTGCAGGCAACGGAACTTGGGATGCAGCTTATTGAAAGTTTAGCAAAACATTCGCCCATCATTATTGATGAAAAATTAACGCGTGAAATTGAAAAAGAAATGGAAGAGATTCGTGTCTCTAAAAATGATTTGGAAAAAAAAGAGAATGAAGTTTTGAAAAAAACACGCGAGGTCTTGGAGAAAATTTCTGTTGATTTTAAAAAAAATGAGCAGGTCATCGGCAAGGAATTAGTGATTGCACATCAATCAATTATTGCGAAGGAAAAAATAAATAACACTTTAGAGATAGCTTGTCCGAATTGCCGTAGTGGGAAACTCGGCATAAAATTTGCGCCTCGGTTTCGAAGTTATTTTATTGGCTGCTCAACGTATCCTGATTGCAGGCAAACGTATTCATTACCGCATGCATTAATAAAAAATGATGTGCATAAAAACTGTCCTGCATGCAACTGGCCGCTTTTATTGTCGATAAAAAAAGGAAAACGGCCATGGATTTTTTGCTTTAATCCTGCGTGCCCGAATAGGAAAAAAATGGCTGAAAAGAAAGATGAAGATGCTACCGACGGTGAAAATGAAACGAGTGAATAAAGTCCATAAATGAATGATTTTTATTTTGATAGTAAGGCTCTGTAGGCTATATTTATAATAAGGTATTCTTTTTGAAGACCTTATTAATGGCTTAGATAAATTATCTTTTTGGAAGAACTACAACTCCAACACCATAATCTTTTAATTGTCTTTCTGACCTTTCGGCTTCTTCTTTTGGAGCAATGCCTAAATCTGCATATAATCTCATAAAGAAAGCAGTTACATCTGTTCTTGCTTGCATTAATTCAGGGTGAATAAATTCAAAATCTTTTGGTTTTGATTCTAATCTTTTTGCATAATCTTCAAAGCATCCCCTTTCTTTTGCATAAAGCAATATTGAAATAGCATCTAACTGTCTTCCATTATAACTTTGACCTATTGCTCTAACTCTCTCTTGCACATTTTCTGGAAAGTTAGATACGGCTCCTTCTAAATCAAATCCTCTTTCAACTGGAATTTCTCCAGCATCCATAGGAACGTTTGGAAGAAGATATAATTTTATTCCATCTTGGGTATTAACATATCTGCAAGGAATACCATTTCTTACTTCGGTTTGAATTTGAGCCATAGAAAAAAATAATTCTTCTCTTTTTAAGGATTTATATTCTAAACTACCATTCTAATAAGGTCTTCATTTTAAAGTCCTTATTTATAATAGGGTATTCTTTTTGAAGGACTTATTAAAAGGATGTAATAAGTTTTACAGTAATATTCTTTCTTTAAGAACTTTAGAATGAGCATGAATCTCGATACAAATTTAAACTCTCAAAATATATGCTATTATGAAAGCCGTTATTAATATTAAAATAAAAAATCTTAAGAGAGCAATTGAATTTTATACAAAGAAGTTAGGATTGGTTTGTCGCAGAGAGGAAAAAGACTGGGCGGCGATACAGGTTGGAGATGCAGAGATTCATTTATATCTTTTAGGAGGCATTACTTCAGGTCTTGAATTTTATGTTAACGATTTAGATAACGAGATAAAAAAATTAAAAGAAAGAGGAATAAACTTTTTCTCCGATGAAACTATGCCTAATTTTATTAGTGTGGATAAAAATCAAATAACCACTTTCCCTTGGGGCAGAACTGCTTTTTTTAGAGATTCTGAAGGAAATGAGTTAGCAATTGTTAAAGATTTTTAGTAAGGTCTTCACTTTAAAGCCCTTATTTATAATTTAATTCTTTTTTGTATAGTTCTCATAAAATTTTCAACGTCAGCCATGTTTTGAATAGTATCAAACAGCTCTTTTTTTGTTATCTCTCCATAAAAATGAGCAAACATATTTCTCTTTACTATTAATTTATTCATTTTATCTGCTTGTTCTTGATTTATGATATTTCCTTTTGCAAGAATATTCATAATATCCTTGTATATATTTGGTGCTCCAAGATTTTCCGCAGAGATTATCTCATTTCCCAAATCAATTATTCTGTTGAGGATAGCAAACACGAGCATTGATGCAGCATTGTAATTTTTACTATTCTGCAGATCAGTTAGTTTCAGTTTGTAACTTTCCAGTTCCTTGAGATATTTTTTTGTATCAACTATTATCTTTCCAATTCTTTCGAGATCATACATTTTTTATAACACTCCTATAAAAATTATTCATATAATATGAAAAATCGAGATATTTTTTTATTATTTTATATTTTATATCGTGAAATTTTTTTTCGTCTTTCATAACTAGCATTTTTCCGTCGCGTATTACTCTAAACTGCACCATGAGCGGCAGGTTCTCAAAAAGAGATATTTCAATTTTTTCATTTCCATATCCTAATAGTTCAAGCTCCTGATTCTTTGAAATTTTTTTTGTTATAACTGCTATATCAATATCGGAATCAAATCTTTGCTTACCTGTTGCCTGACTTCCAAATAAAATTATTACTGATACATAGGGCAGTTGCGATAATTTTTTTACGACTATATTTAATCTTTCTTCATCTTGCTTTAGCATGGTGAATAGCAGTGTATCAAACTTAAAAGGTTTTGCCTTCGATTACAACAACCATCCCTTCTTTTTTATTCCCTCATTAAAGATTTCAAAATGAATTGATTTTTCTGCAAGAGAGCGATGTTTTCTAATGAGTGCTGTCCGCTTTGTATCTTTTTTCTGCAGTTCGATAACGCATTTGCTCCAATATTTTAAAATGTCGCCACCGACGACATTTACACCTGCTTCTTTTCCGCCGAGCCAGTCTTCCTCGCTTAAGAATTCACTGTATACTTGTCCAGTTATTATTGCGGCAATATTTTTTTTGCGCGCGATTTCATGCAATATGCCCATTTGTTTTGACAATTCTGCATTAACTGTTTGAATGTCTGTTAAGCCCTTTTTTCGCGCCGCGGCGAGTTCAAGCCTATAGAGCATTGTCAAACTATCGATGATAATCAGCCCCAAATTTTGCGAATGTTTTATTTCAAGAGCTAATTGCGCAAACGCTTTTTTTTGTTCAGTAAAATTTGTCGGCTTAAGAATGAGAATATTTTTGAGGACCTGCTGTGCGTTTGCGCCAGCAAGCTGATATATTCTTTCAATTGAAAAGCTTCCTTCTGTGTCGACAAAGATTACTTTTTTTCCTTTTTGCGCCTGTGATACGCTTGCAAGAATTGCAAAATTACTTTTTCCCGATGCTGCCGGACCATACAACAATGTTATAATACCTGTTTCATAGCCGCCTTCAAGCCAATTATTTATATCCTGACTTCCAGTCGATAATTTAATGGGGGCAACAAGTGTTTGTTCTTCATTCATGATTGATGAGAGAAGAATTAGATTATAAGGATTATTGTATTTTATCTTGTGTCGCTTCTTTATATAGCAAAAGACTGAGATAA
>CAYIPM010000030.1:0-7941 GCA_964365195.1 Candidatus Woesearchaeota archaeon | reverse complement strand
TCTATTTTTCCAACAACAATAAAGCCGCTTAAGCGGCTTTATGCGGAGATACTGCTTGTCAGTATCTCCGCATAAGCGGTTTTGTTCTGTCTTAAAAATATATTTTGAACTGTCAATCAAAACCAATCTTTACATATATCGTCGATAAAACAAAACCGCTTCGGGTGGGTGGTGGGCGGAAGGTGGCAGGGCAAAGGTCTGTGCGGAGATACTGCTTGTTTTTATTTACTAAAAAAGAAAGCAAAGCATTCTGAATATAGGATAGTATTATCAATATGTTTCTATTTAAAAAATTTTCTAACGTTTATTTTAACTATAGAGTTAAGATTTATCATACACTCACATTTTAAATCTCAACATTGCGCCAATGCCGCTTAAGTTATAAAATTGTATTCCTTCCTCTGTATCTACAGATATTAATTCAACTTTGGCAGATGTTTCGCTTGCTTTTTTTTCAAAATATCTGATTTGGTCTTTATCTAATTTTTTTGAAATAAATAATGTATCAACTGCGCCAAAGTTTAATGCTTTTTCAGTTGGCTCTTTTCCGTAGGCAGTTTTATCGCGGTCTTTTCCAAGCATATTAAAAAATTTTTCCATGAGTTTTTTTTCGTGATAAATTTCCTGACCTGCCAGAACGTCGCTTGAGGATTCCACTAATAATTCAAGGCCATGTTCATCAGCATAGCCAATGTCTTTTACCGCTAAAATTTTTTCTTTGAGTTCGGTCACTATATTTCCCTCTTTAACAAAATCTTCTTTTGTGGGGCCTGGGCCGCCGATAAGAATTCCTTTTAATTCTTTGAGGTGAAAAAATTCTGTTTTCATGACATCTGCAATTTTACGGTAAAATTCTTTTGCCATTCCTTCGCGGATTCTGGCGTAACGCGCAGCACTCTGCCCACCCTTATTTGTTTTTCCGGGAATATAACTATCAAACCGATGAACGACTTTTATTTTTTTCCCGATGAGCAAACCAAGTGTTGCTTCATTTCTCTCGACGACGACGAGGCCATAAATTTCTTTTTCCTCGAGCATTTCCTGTAAGGGTTCAATGACAAAAGTTTGATCGCAGCGATATAATCTCACGTTTAATTCTTCAGGCGGCTCAAATGCTTCGGTTATAAAATTATTCTGTCCTTCAATCTGTGAAACATTTCCCGAGAATAATGCGACGCCGTTAGGTGGTGTGCGTTTCATTGATTTTGTTATTCGAATCAAAGATTCAAGCGCTTCCTGCACATTTTTTCGCGTGCCTGTCGACTTGATATTTGAGGCAGTTGATTTTTCACTTTCTAATTGACGAGTAATATGATTTGAATCATAACCGGCCGGAACATAGACAGTGATAAGCTCTGTGTGCCGCGCGCGATACTCTTTCATTCGATTGACGAATTCTTCAACTGTAGTTTTTTGTTTGTCAGTGAGCGCCATTATAATGCATTATTGCTTCTTTATGAAATAATATAAAGAATGAGTAAACGTTTTAAAAGTATATCTTTGATAACTTAGTTTGTGTACATAGCCATTGTCTGAACTAAGCCTGTTATTTATTTTTAATGCTGCCCCTTCTTCAAGAAGAATCTCAAATTCTTCAAGAGCTATATCTAATCCTAATTTTTTTTCATTGCCTCTCGTTTTTCTTGCTTCACGCAATAAATAATTTCTGAGAGCTATTTTATCATCCATCTATAAACAAAGCAAAAAGTGTTTTTAATTGTTTTCTTTTCGAGCCAGTTACTATTTTAGAAAAAAAATTTTGCGCGCGCTTGCGCTCAATATTTACGACGATACCCCAAACGCAAGACCGTTCGTGAGGTCGAGGAAGTAGTAGCCGTAGACATGCAACCTGCCATCGTCCTCGTTGAGCGCAGACACGCGTTGTTCTGCTTCACTATCTTGAGCAATAGTTACTCCCAATGTATGAGGTTTATAATTAAATTGCTCTGAAACTTCTGCAAGTTTTTGTGAGCCTTCTATTCCGGCTGTTGCTCGTACAAATCCATCTTTCGCAAATGAATCTACAGGATGAACTCCGAAGGAATAGGTTTCTTTTGGTGCAAATCTAACTGTTCCATCTTCGCTGAATCGTACGCCATCAATTTCTATTCCGCCTTTTAATTTTTCTTCAAGATTTTTTATTGATACTGATGGAGTTCTTCTTTCTGCATTTGTATCTTGTAGCACATAGACTCCTTTGTCTGTCCAGAAATTTTGATTAAAAACCCAGAGCCATCTTTTATTCATGATCTCTCGCACATTTGCAAACTCTGGTTCATTTTGAGCGTCACTGCAATAGGTAGCATGAAGTAACGCGGCAGTATAATCACCATGCGGAAGAATTAATCTTTTTTGTAATATTTCTTTTCCTACTTCTTGATAGGTATTTGGACCAAGAGAAGGATAGATAAAAGTAATTTCATTATTTTTATAAGGAACAAATAATTCAGCTCTTCCTCTTACTACACGAGGTTTTAATTGCGTCATCGGATCAGTTGGTTGCATATTCATTACATACAATCGTGCTTTTTAAATTTTGTCATAACTATAAAAGCGTAACAATAAGAAAAACTTATAAAGAAGCCCGCTGTATCCATTATATGGATAATCGTACTGACATATTTGAGAGAGTCTTTCGGAATAAAAAACTTTTTGCAGGCATTATAGCGCTTGCGCTGTTTCTTTTTATTGCATATGCAAGCATTCCTTTTTTAAGCGCTTTTTTTGGCGCAGTGTTATTGGCATATATTTTTCATCCGTTATACAAACGATTTAATCGACGGTATTCGGCAGGTTTTTCAGCATCACTCGTCCTCATTATCACGGGAGTGCTTGTTATTATTCCTGTCATTCTTATCGTGAACGGACTTATTAATCAGATTTATCTTTTTGCTGAGAAACTGGACACTATTAATAAAGCTCTTGCAACACTGGATAGTTTTTTTCCCTTTACAACAAAAATTAACACGGAAACTATTGTGAATCAACTTATCATAGCTTTAACCGGCTCTCTTACACCTCTTTTTAGCAATCTTATCGACTATTTTTTTCTTATATTTCTGCTTTTTTTCTTATTGTTTTATCTGCTCATTTATTTTGAGCATTTGGGTCAGCTTATCAAAAAAAGTCTGCCGTTCACTGAAAAAGCAAATAACGAAATTATTTTCCAGTTTAAACAAGTGACCGATGCAACGATTATTGGCACTTTTTTTATTGCGGCGGTTCAAGGAGGCCTGCTTGCATTCAATTTTTATGTATTAGGAATTCCTAATGCGCTTTTTTGGGGATTTGTCACAGGAATTTTTGCGTTTATTCCGTTCACCGGCGCGCCCTTAATCTGGATACCTGCCGCGCTTATCTTATTTGCCCAAGATGAAATCAGCAAAGGTGTTGCGATGCTTGTTATTGGCACTATGATCAGCACTATTGATAATATTCTGCATCCACTTATTAATCAACGGTATGGAAGCATTCATCCGGTGAAATCTATTGTGGGAATTTTTATTGGACTGTATCAATTCGGCATGATTGGCATTTTTGTTGGACCACTACTTGTTGTCTATTTATTTTTATTCTGGAAAATTTATCGAGAGGAAACGTAATTTTTTTTTAAAATATAGTGTAAAACCTAAATAACTGAGTAATTTTTTTAGGTTTTCCGAATATAGCATATGACAATTCTGCTCAATTAATTGAGTCATATGCTATATTTCAAATACTGCTCTTCAAAAAAATGCAGTTTCGACGGAATAATAAAACAAAAGGGTTCATTGATTTTTTTTGATTTGAGAGCATCAATTGTTCTGTAGAAAATTTTTGCCTGTTTTGTCCCTAATTTTGAACAAACAATTATTTTTTCTATTGGCAGATTATTTTTTTTACAAATTTTTTCAAACTGGGTGAGCGCTTCTCTGAATGGAAAATGCGGATCGATTAACAATAATGAATGTGCATGTGTTTTTTTATTATCAAGAAGTATCTGCATAAAACTGTCTGGCTCGTAATTTTTTTGCCAGCGAGGCATACTTGCGATTTTTCCAAATTTATAGAACTGCAAGCCGGTTTCTGCAATGGCGTCGAAAATTCCTGCATTATATGAAATTTCATGCGGAATTTTTTGTTTTTTACACTCATCAATAATCGTGATATGTGTTGTTGCTGAAAGTGGTGAACCGTAGACCAATAATGCAACATCTTCTTTTTTTGCCTGCGAAAGAAATGTTAAAGATTCCGCTTCTTCTCTTTTTATTAATATTATTTTTTTCTTTATTATTTTTTCAAGCGTTTTTTTTGTGTACGGAAATTTAACGGTGTATTCTTCCAAAAAAACTTTTTTACATTTTTTTATAATTTGAAGAGCTTCTAGCGAGATACTTTTTTGGTTCAAACCGAGACCGATGAGATGAAACATGTTATAGAGAATGAAAGATGATTAATAAAAGTAACGAGAAATCATTATATAAATGATTTTATAGTAAAAGACATAAGTTTTTTACCATATTTGTATGTCTTTTCCTAATAAGTCAACGACAAAACGGTCAAATATTAATGTCGTTGACTATATGCAAAGAAATTCAAAACTCAAAAGAACGAAGCTCTTGGAAAAATAGTCGTTTATGATTTAGTGAAATTATTTTTCGTAAATTTTAATCTCATTTCCTAAATACTATAGTGAAAGAATCGCTTCTTTCCCTAATAAGTCAACGACAAAACGGTCAAAAATTAATGTCGTTGACTACAAGGAAAAAATTTTCTACGAAAATTTATTTCCGTTGGTATAATCACCGTCGGGAAATAGGATTATTAAGTTTTTTCAAGGTTTTTATTTTCCGTAGATACTGCATGCCGCTTGTTGCTTCCAAAAACAAAACATCAGACATAGTCTTATGGTTAAGAATAAATCGCTTCAAAGCATCTTTTTTTATTTTTCCAATTTCGCACAGCATGCTTCCCATTTTTTTTTGCATTGTTTCATCATTATCTGTAATATTTTTTTCAATAATTCTTAAAAAAAGAGAAACCTCTTTAATTTCTTTGCGTTTGAATAAATTATAAAAGCAAAAAAAAGCAACTCGTCTCATCCACTGATTTTTTTGATCTGATAATTGTAGAATTCCTCTTTTTATCGATGGATCTTTTGTATACATTGCGCCGATAATCTCTCCCATCCACATAACTTCATCAAGACTTTTTACGCCTTCAAGTCGACCTCTAATGAAATGCCATGTTGTAAGATCAAAATCGTTTTGATATAATTGGAGCGTATGAATGGCAAGACTTCGTTCTCCACTGCTGGCATGCCATAATTTATTAAAAACGCGATAAAATTCCGTTAAAGTATATTCATCGTAGAGCCGTTTTGCCATAATATTCATTTCTGGCAATTTATCCTTATAGAACTCGTGCGTATTTTTAATGTATTTTTTAACATCATGCAAGAATTCAGCATTGCTGATTTTTCGTAATGGCTTGTGTGCGTAAGACATAAATATCAGTTATTTTTTTAATGCGGTTCGATGGTATGTTGGTCGTTCACTGCCCTTTGAAACGTGTTTTGCATCTTTTGCTTGTTCCTTTGCGATACTTAGATTTTGCTCTTTTGCTGCCTCCTCTTTTTCTTTAACTTCCTCTTTTTTAGAATCTTCTGATTTCTTTTCATCAGATTTTTCACCATCGGTTTTTGTTTGTTTTTTTGCAACATCTTTCTTAATACGCAATGTTCTTTTTTCATCACGTGCTTGTTTAAACGTAACAAATGGAGCTGGTTCTGCTAATGTAACGCGAACAATATCATCGTCAAATTTTTTTGCAATAACTTTTATTTTTGCAGGCGGCTTTCTCATGCCCCGAAAGCGAATTTCATTATTAAGATACTGATCAATTTTTATTTTTCGTAAATCTCGATCATACACTTTCATGTGCTGTAGCATAAATTCTCGCAGTGTTTTGATTGCCTTATTTCCTCGTCGATGATGCGGAACTTTCAGCCATCCGCGCCGTAATGGTACAATATAGGTTCGTTCAAGCACGAGTTTACTTTCAGTTTTCGTCGGTGTTTTTTTTGTTGCCATGTTATAATATTATTTTAAAAGCTTCTTCAACTTTTTGTTTAATTGTATTCATATCACTATCATTACCCATTAAATCTAAATAGTGAGGGAGAGGAATTTCGGGATATAAAGTTAGTCGACAGATTGATTGTGGAATGCCAGCAACTCTCCATTCAATAATTGGATTTGCTCGTTCATCATCTCTATCTTTAAAAATTAAATTTTCTAATTCATTTTCAGCGCCAGGAAAATAAACACCAGGAATGTTTTCTGCTTGTTCTTCAGTTAATACATAATTTTTCATTTTTATCCTAAATGTTGTTTTCTCATGCGTCTCGGTTTAATTTTGAGTTTTGTTCGTCGCCATTGTCGTTTTATCTTTGTCATTGCCGACGGATGCACACGTTTGCCTTTGCCGAATTTTTTTGCAACAGCCCACACTGGCGCCCATTTTGTCTTTTTATTCGCACGGCTCAGTTTAATTTTCTTTTGATATTTTCTTTTATGGTAACGCTTCACATTCATTGTAATACTCCTAAAAGAAAAGATTGAAAATTTATTTTCATGGATTTTCTCTTATGATATCTTTTGGCATTCATTGTACTGTGTTTTCTAATCCTATTAGTTTATGATGATAAGCAGCTTGTAATAGTTTATATTGATTTTCAGTGAGCGGAGATTTTTTAGGATTATACGTCTTTCTTAATACATCTCCTCTAATAAACCCATACCGATCTCCTTGTAAGCAAAGTTGAGCTTCATTAAAATGTTTGTTTTGACATATTTTTAATAACAATAAATGAGATTCTGTATTAGATTCTAATTCATCAAGACGATAAACAACTATAGGGTCTTCCTGTTTATGTGATCTGAGAACATATATTCCATTTTTATTTTTTGTTGTTGTCATGCTCTGTTAAGATTAAAATGCATCTCATCTGCCATTTCTTTTAATTGAGTGCGTTCAACAAGCGAAAGTCCAAACACGTCTTCGTCAGTTTGAGCAAATTTAACTAATGCTTTATATCGAGCTATTTTATAATTTCCAGCAAAAATAATTTTTGATTGATGATCATTATTTTCTTTAAGATAAATATATCCTACAGAATTTTTATTAATAATTGGATGTCCTTCTTCATCAAAAGGACAAATAATAACTAAAGGTTGGGCACGGGATAACGTAATGTCAATTGATGAATTACATTGAATCGATTCTCCACATTGTCTTTCTAAACGTTTTTCAAGCGTCATTGCACACTCTCCAGTACATCTTTTCCTTCTTGGGTTAATCGTCGGCCAAATCGTTTTCCCTCAAGACATTTTTCTAATAAGCCCGCCTTTTCAGCTTGTTGCAGAATAGTGCGAATAATTTTTCCTGAACCTTTGCGAAACCGTGACGGTCTCATGCCTCTGTTTTTTTTGCCACCATACCGTGTTCGCAGTCGATTAACTCCGACAACCTTATGAATATAGAGTTGCCGCAGAATACTTGCAGCCCGAGCATACCAAAAATCATTTTCTTGCGGCGGTCGTTCTTTACTGACTCCAGTCTTCACAAAAAAGCTCCACGCAGGTGCTTTAAATTCAGGCATTTTTTTTAGAGCATCTGCTAATTTTTTATTATAGGCATCAGCAGGCATTTCATAGACGATCGACGATTCTGTTTTCATTTTTATTGTTTCATTCATGTAAAAATGAAAGCTTAAAGATTTTCTCTTTTACAAATTTTCATTTTTATTGATAATAATAGGCCATTCCTTGCGGAATTAGATAGATTCTTCTGAATCATCAAACCTGTAACTATGCGCAAAAAAGTGTTTATAAACTTTTGCTCACTGTTGCTTTGTCCGGAATAGAATTTTAGAACCGAAAAATAATTATTCTCAAACAA
>CAYIPM010000029.1:0-8104 GCA_964365195.1 Candidatus Woesearchaeota archaeon | reverse complement strand
GGGGTTAGCACCTAAAAAGGCTAACCCTTTATACTTTATATACTAAAATTTATATATCTTGCTTACCGATATTTATCATGGATCAAGAAACAATTACTTTATCACGTGAAGATTTTGAAAAATTAAAGAAAAAAGCGGCAATAGCTGATGATGCAATTGTTCAGTTGAATTTAAGTCTTGAGGACATGAGAAACGGAAGACTAAGCAAATTTTTATAAGCTTCTCAATAAACTGAATAATTCATCTTTATTTTCTATTATAAAATTTATAATCTTCTGCTGGTCTTTTTTTGAGGCAAATGACACAAATAAAACTTTTTTATTTACTTCATCAATTAAAAAATAAAGCCGTTTATTTTCATATTTTTTCTCACGAAACCAATTATATTGTAATGGCTTTCCTGTAATTGATTCTTCCAGTTGTAATTTTATTTTTTCAATGTAATGCTGTTCTTTTTTGTCTAAGGTTTCAAACAGTCTTTTGAATGAGTCTGTGGCGTATACTACATAAGTTTTCATACAGTTCCTCTTTTTGTTTGTACTCTACATCTCTTCCATAACTTCAATGCCTAAAAGATAGAGTGCGTTTTTTATGGTTGTTCTAAATGCATCGACGAGTTTAAGCCGGAATGCTTCCTGTGGCGTGCCGATAACTTTGCTGGCATGATAAAATTCGTTGAATGTTTGGGCAAGAATGAAGGCATAATGAGCAATAAAACTTGGATCAAGTTTTTCTTCTGATCGTTTTATTTCGTGAGGAAAATCTGCAATTTTTTTTATCAAGGATATTTCTTGTGATGAAAGTGCTTGAGGAATTGTATGCTTTGGTTTGAGCTTTGATTTTTTTAGAATAGAACTGGCACGCGCATAAGAATATTGCAAATAGGGGCCAGTTTCTCCTTCGAAATTCATAATTTCTTGTTCGTTAAAAATAATTGTTTTATTGGTTGATTGTGACAACATGGCATATTTGATTGCCCCTAATGAAATGCCTCTTGTTCTTTTTTCTAATTCCTTGTCTGAAATTTTAACATCTCTTTTTTTTATTTCTTTACGAACAAGCTCTTTTATTTTTTCTCTGGTGTCATCATATAAAATGACTTTTCCTTCACGTGATTTCATCTTTCCCGTCGGCAAATTAACGAGTTCATAGGAAATGTGCTGTTCTTTTTTTGCTAGTTTCGGATTAAATAGTTCTATTGTTTTTATTAATTGTTTAAAATATAACTTTTGTTCTGAACCGACAATATGCAAAATTACATCGGGATTATATTCATCATGCTGCAATTCTGCAAGATAAAGATCTTTTGTCGAATAGAGAGGAGTTCCATCTGATTTAAGCAAAAGAAATATTCCCAAATTTTCTTTTGTAAAATCCATAATGATTGCTCCATCACTCATTTTTGCAATATCCTTTTTTAATAGTTTTTTTGCCATTTCAATTCCTTTTTTTTCAACTTCACTTTCAAAATAAAATCGATCAAATGTCACGTCAAAATCAGGATACACTTCTTTTTCAAAATAATCAATACTCCATTGCCGTGTTTTTTTCCAAATTTCCAATAATTTTTTATCCCCTGCATATAATTTTTGATTGATTTCATTGATTTCTTTTTTTGTTTGTTCATCTTCTGCCGCTTTGCTTGCTTTTGCATAGACAATTCCCAGCCATTTCCCCTCATCTTTTTTTGGAGCTGACAGGTTTAATTTTTTTAAATTCATATATCCCCAGAGGGTTTTAGCGACGTGCATTCCCACATCTCCCTGATAATTAACGCGTATGACTTTGTAACCGGCATTTTCAAGAATTCTGCATATTGATTCTCCGATAGCGATATTACGAGTGTGTCCAATATGGAATGCTTTGTGCGTATTTGCGTGACAAAACTCAACCATTATTTTTCCTTTTTTATTTCCCTTTCCATAATCTTGATGCATTTTTTCTAGAACATTTTTTGTCAGCGCCTTTTTATCGACGAAGAAATTAAGATAGGGTCCCTTTGTTTCTATTTTTTCTAATTCTGCTATCTTTTTTATTTTTTGAATCAGAATATCTTTGAGATGGCTTGCAATTTCTACCGGTGATTTTTTTGTGAAAAAATCTTTTTCAACATCTTTCCACATGTCATCATAATTTTTTGGATCTGCAAGAACAAAACAAGGAAATGCATAATCTCCCCATGTTTGTTCAGGCGGGATTTCTAATAAAAGCTCTACTTTTTCTTTTGGTAATTTTGTTACGTCAGATAATAGGAAGATGATTTTTTCTTTGAACATGATTAACGAAAGAGGAATATATTTATAAAATTGTGCATCTCCTTTCATGCATGGGAAAAAAGTGCATTATTTGCAATGCTTCCATTGAAGAAGAATATGGAAAGCTGCAAGGAACTATTCTGAAGGTTCGCGATGAGCATAATAAAAATCAATTTTTTCATGTGTGTTCCACCTGCCAAAAAGATAAAGAGTGGATTACAAAAGCGAATATTAGGGCGGCGTGATTGTAATCATCGTTGGAGAATTATATTTTTGTTTTTTTCTCATTATAGGAAATATAGTGAAAGACATAAGTCTTTCCCTATCTAGTCAACGACAAACTGGGGAAATACTAAAGTCGCTGACTATAACATTAATTTTCGTAATTTTATTTGTTATTTCCTATCTAGCAAATTACAAAAAACTTCCGATTATTAAAGTAATTTGATATAATGAGCTATGAAAGACTTTTTAAACATCCTATATTTGTTTTTTTAATGCGGGGGTGCCAGAGTGGTCAAATGGGCAGGACTTAAGATCCTGTGGCTTAGTGCCTTCGTAGGTTCAAATCCTACCTCCCGCATGAAAAATAAATAAAAAAATAATTTAATGGTAGCTCAAAATAATTTTCCTTATGACCCTCATGAAGAAGATTCTTTATGGGATGTATATATTTTTAGAGATGCGCTGAAGATATATAGATCGCATGCATCTGCTGCAGTTAATCGAGATTTTCTTGTGAACATTGCTTATGAAGAAAAACTGAAGATTATTGCAGCTATAGAAAATGTTACTGAACCAGAGAAAGAAGGTTTATTTGGTTTTTATCATGGGCATCAATTATCTATCGATTCGTTGTTTCGCATTACTCGACGATTAAACTCTGGAAAACTGTTTGATCCACAAAAAGCATTGGAATTTTTTCATAAAGATGTCAAAAATCTTCTTGAGACTTTTGATTATTTACGTTATTAGGGTTTATAGTAAAAGAATCGCGTCTTTCCCTATCTAGTCAACGACAAAACAGGGAAATATTAGAGTCTTTGACTATAGTTAAAAATATCTAAGACAATAGCCCTAGGTTACTGGCGATTGACTTACAATATATTTCTCTTTTATAGTAAAAGACATAAGTTTTTTACCATATTTGCATATCTTTTCCTAATAAGTTATAGTAAATGAAATTAATCTTTGAATATTTTAATTTCATTTCCTAAATCTCCAAACATAATGTTTGTAGACAAAGACAAAATGGTCAAGTATTAATGTCGTTGACTATAATGGCATGAGATTTTTTAGCAAAAGTTGGAATGCTCAATCTTAATATTGAAAAAAGATTTTCAGTTCTCTGCAACGAAAATTTGAAAACCAGCATCAATAACAACCTTAATAAATCTTAATTCACCTATAAGTATAAAGAGGTTAAAATGGTCGATTCTCATACAGCTCAAATTGTTATGCAACTGCTTGACAGCATGGATCGGGCGACGCATGATTTGAATAGCGCGTATGAAAAGCGCGATGCTGAAACATTTAAAAAAATAAAAGAGGAAATGCTTGAACTGCAAAAAAAAATTGCCGGACTGATATAATATGTTTTTTGAAGGTTTACAAAATAATATTAGTGAAATGAAAGAGATCGCCAGAGAATTGTATATTTTTTCAAAGCAGCATGAGGCCATTCTTCAATCTGAAAATGTTAATGTCATGATGATAGATCTGCGCGAAAAAAAATTACTCGAGGACGCGCTCATCTCTTTGCATATTCAACTTAGAATATTAAATAATAGCATTCCAATGCTTGTGAACGCGGTGAGTTTTTATCAAAAATATCCGATGACAACGCTTCAAAACGCACCGGGAAAAAAATTACTAAGTGTGACGTTTAAGCCAACAGAGAATCGCGCCGTATCATTAGTCATCAGCGACAGAGATAAAGAAGATTTTTTGACGAATTTAAGCATAAGCCGTCTTTCTATAAATCAACTGAAAAAAAATTATGCAGTTGACATGCCCGTAAGCAGCGATTTTCGACGATCAAACGCGTACGCAAAGTTATCTAATTATTTTTTTAGAAATTATTCTGAACAGCTTGTTGCGAAAGGTTATTTTGCAACCTTAAACCGCAACTTGCGAAAAATGAGTTCGGGTTTTATTTTAGCGACGTATGTGTCAATGATTTTTTTTACAACGCTGCTTACTTTTTTTATAAGTCTTTTTCTATTTATTTTTCTATTATTTTTTGAGGTAAGTTTGGTATTTCCCTTTTTTACAGCAAGTCAGGATTTGCTATTGATGCGATTTCTGAAATTTTCTTGGATTATTTTGCTTGTTCCTTTAACCAGCGGTTTATTATTTTATTTTTATCCGATGAGTGAGGTGCGAAATTTAGGATACCGAATGAATCAGGAATTGCCCTTTGTCACGATTCACATGTCTGCCATTGCGTCGAGCGGCGTTAATCCCGTTAACGTATTTGAAATTATGATGAAAAGTGGCGAGTATAAATATACCACTGTCGCGTTTAAAAAACTGCTTAATCTTGTTAATTTTCAGGGCGAGGACATTGTCAGCGCGCTGCGAAAAGTTTCTGTCTTATCTCCATCACCAAAACTTTCTGAGCTTTTTAACGGCTTAGCATTTACCATAAAATCCGGAGGAGAGTTGCATCGATTTTTGAATAAACATGCTGAAAATATGCTCTTTGATTATCGACTGGAACGGGAACGCTATACTCATGTTGCAGAAACATTTATGGATATTTACATCAGCGTCGCTATTGCGGCACCGATGATTTTTTTGATGATTTTCATTATTATCGGTGCCACTGGAATTTCTGGCGGTATTTTTAATCTTGGTGTGAATGTCTTAAGCATTCTTTTGATGCTCATGATTGTTCTCTTAAATATAGTCTTTCTTATTATCTTACAATTAAAACAACCCCCGTTGTAAATGGCATTTCGATTAATAAACATAGGATTGAATAGAACAGAGATAATTGGACTTGTGATTTCGTTTATCACAATTATTCTCGACATTATTTTTTTGTACGGCACTGATCTGTTTTATTTCATTTTAGGATTGTGTTTTATTATTGCGGGTTTTCCTTTTTTTGTTTTTTTAATTATTGAAACAAATACGGTGCGGGAAAAAGATGAAATGTTTTTGGAATTTTCGAGAAACCTCGTTGAAAATGTGCGGGCAGGAACGCCTATCAGCAAAAGCATTGTGAATGTGCAGTCGAAAGATTATGGCGCGCTTAATCCACACGTACAAAAACTTTCGAATCAAATTTCGCTGGGAATACCTGTGAAAATTGCATTTGAAACATTTGCGCGCGATATCGGCAGTGTTACGATTTTACGGGCAATTAATATTTTGAGTGAATCGCAGAAAGCAGGAGGCGAAGTTGAAGATGTTTTAGAATCGGTGATTACTTCTGTTTCTCAAATTGAAAGGTTAAAAAAAGATAGACAAAATGCTATTTATGGACTTGTGGTGCAGGGATATATAATATTTTTTATTTTTATCATCATCATGGTGGTGATGGAGTTCAAAATTTTGCCGATAGCAACAGGAATTATTCCTGATTCCGGTTCGTCAGAAGGTTTTGAAGGCATTGCGGGCATTGGAGGATTTGGCAGCGGGAAAATTGCCAGCGCTGAAGAGCTCGCCCGTCCGTTTTTATGGCTTTTAATTATTCAAGCATTTTTTACTGGACTGATTATTGGAAAATTATCAGAAGGAAGCATTCGCAGCGGCTTTAAACATTTTTTTGTACTCACGGTTTTGGCAGTTATGGTAAATACAGGCTTGAAAGTTTTTTTACAATGAAAAAAGTGAATATATCTTGTTTATATAAATCCAGAAAAGCATTAGCTCATGTTGAAATGATTATTTCGTTTGTTTTTTTTGTCGGTTTTTTATTGTTTGTTTTTTTTATGCTCAATCCTCTTTTTAGAACTCAAGCAGTCACATCGAATGATAATGAAGCGCGCGTATTTGTGAATAATGTCAGTGATTCTGTCGGCAAGTTGTCAGTCATGGTTAATAATGCAAGTGATTGTTTTGATGTTGCTGCAGTCAGCCCGTATTACGGTTCTTCATTTGTGAGCGTGCAGAAAAGTTTTTCTCCTCCGTTTTATTATACACTTTATTATGGTAATTTTTTTAATCCCGCACTCGTCGGCATTATATCCTGCGCAGCAAAGCCGGGGCGAAATTACACGTACGGCAGTTATACTGAAGACGTTATGTTTATTGAGCCGCGCATTTTTTCTTTGAAACAGCAATATGAAACTGATTATATTTTAGTAACACAACAGCTTGGCGTAAATAATTTTGCATTTGAATTTTATTATTTGAATAAAACGCGTTCGAGCGCATTAAGCGTGAATATTTCCGCACAGGAAAACCTGAATATATATTCAACGTATTTTCCGGTGCGAGTTATGGACGAGAGGGCAGAATTTAAAGAGATGATTCTGCGCATTATAACATGGAGATAAACATTTTTTTTAGAAAACGGATGAATAAGCGCGGCTGGATTATTATTGTAGAATCATTTATTGCAATTTTGATTATAACAACAGCGTTTTTATTAATTCATTCAAAAAATAGCGGTGATGCAAGCAGTGTTTCTGAAGAGATTTACAATCGACAGCGCAGCATTTTAGAAGTTATTGCCTATAACGAAAGTTTACGAAACGAAATTATAACGCGCAATAATTTGACTGTCCACGAATTTATTGAGAAAAATATTAATCCTCAGTGGAATTACCTTTTTAATATCTGCAGTTTGAATGATATTTGCAACAGCGGCATTCCAACTGATCGAGATATTTATGTTAGTGAAACAATTATCAGCGCCACGCCGACGAATTTTCCAGGACAGCAAGCGACTAAGGTTCGGCTGTTTTTTTGGAAAAAATAAAGAAATTCAAGGAATTTCTGTCTCTCCAAAATCAAAAGATTTTGAAGATAAAGAAAATCGCTGAAATTTCCTATACAACCGATAGCAAGCTGGGGCGGTATTGCAGAAAGATACTGTAGCATCCGATGATTTTTTTGAGCAAGATTTATAATGTTATTTTTCATGAATATTTTATCCAAAACAAATAAAAATAAAAAATGTTAAACTTAACGCATATAAGTAAGTCTTTTGAAGTTGAGAATGTTGGTAAGCTTAAAGTATTGGAAGACATAAATCTATCAGTAAAAAAGGGAGAATTTGTATGTGTCCTCGGTCCTAGTGGCTGCGGAGAAACAATTTTACTTTATTTAATTGCTGGTTTTTTGAAACCAACTTCTGGCGAAATTTTAATAGAAGGAAAGCCAGCAGGTAATCCAAACACAGATAGGATTATGGTATTTCAAGATTATGTTCTTTTCCCCTGGAAAACAGTTTATGGTAATGTCTTATTTGGTCTTAATGAGACAAATCTCAATAACCAGCAAAAGAAAGAACTAGTAATGAAATATTTAGGTCTTGTTGGGCTTACTAAATTTAAGGATTGGTATATTCATAAACTTTCAGGAGGAATGCAGCAAAGAGTTGCTATTGCCAGAGCATTAATTGTAAATCCAAAAATCTTATTAATGGACGAGCCATTTTCAGCACTTGACCCATCGTATAGAAGACACTTAAGATATAATCTGGAAGATATCTGGAAAAAAACTGAAAAGACAATAATTCTTGTAACTCATGATATAAATGAGGCATTGCACTTAGCTGATAAAATATATCTTATGACTGCGAGCCCTGCAACATTTAAAAAGGTTTATAGGGTAATGTTTTGTCCGGATTAACCCAAACTTCAATATTGAAAAAATAAAAAGTTAAATTTTCT
>CAYIPM010000028.1:0-8339 GCA_964365195.1 Candidatus Woesearchaeota archaeon | reverse complement strand
AATTTCCGAAGGAAATCTCTTCAAGGTCCTTCTTAGAGAGTTTTGAAATTGAGGTTTTTCAAAACTCTCTATAGTTTTGTCGTTGACTATTTATGTAAAGACTTATGTCTTTCACTATAGAAAAAGACCTACGTCTTTTTCTATAGAGGGTCTTGAATAACTGCAATTTCCGAAGGAAATCTCTTCAAGGTCCTTCTTAGAGAGTTTTGAATGTGAGGTTTTTCAAAACTCTCTATAGAGAATTTTCTTCATTATGCAAAATTCTCTTTATGTTATCTCCTTTCCGGACAGAGCAATTATGTCCATAAATTTAAAACATCCTTAAAAATAATTTTTCAATTTTGGATCATGTCAAAAATCTTTGATTTTTGAACGCCCAAAAAATCTTTAAGATTTTTTAGTGTGCTAAAAATAATGTGCTATCTCCAGTAAAGCCTTTATTTTTAGTATCATAAAGTAATAACAAAGAAAGATTTATATAGAGAATTGGCTAGTAACTTGTATGAATGAAGAAGATTATTTTGAATTGAATGAAGGCAATGAAACGCCCCGTCGTAATGCTGATTTTTATCTTGATTCAGACTATAGAGATCGTGTATGCGCTGATCCCATTTATAATAAGAAAGTAAAACCCAATCTTGAAACATTTACACAATTAAGTGAATCAATTTTTTCCCACACTGAAGTTGAAGCTCATATTTTAGAACCCAAAAGTTATCCTGATAGATGTAGCAGATTATATGACGATGCATGTATAAGAAATATAAATCCCGATAATCTATTTGACGAAAAAAATCTTGATTGGAAAAGGCATATATTAAGAACAGTTATGCATTATACAAGATTAAGTGGATATGCCTCCCTACGTGATGCCAGTGATCAAGCTATTGCTCATGCGTATCAAAAAGCGTATTATGCTGCCCCTCAACTTAAAAAAAGAAAAAAGAAAGACAACTAATCATTACTTTTATTAACTTTCATTTATTTTTTTTACAATGGGACTATCTATTGGAGAGATTATACCAAAAAAAGAAATTTCGTTTACATCTTTACGAGGCAAGACTATTGCAGTTGACGCGTTTAATGCGTTATATCAATTTTTGACGACGATTCGCCAGCAAGATGGCACGCCGCTACAGGATAATTCTGGAAATGTTACAAGTCACTTATCAGGATTATTTTATCGCAATATCAGTCTGATCTTGGAAGGCGTGAAGTTAATCTATGTGTTTGACGGTGAGCCGCCTGCCTTAAAGGAAAAAACGCGACAAAAACGTCATGATGCTAAAAGCGTTATGCTTGAAAAGTATAATCAGGCATTGGCTGAGGAAGATATTGAAAAAATGAAAAAATATTCTCGAGCGAGTGTTTCCCTTGATGAACAAAAAATAGAAGAAAGTAAAGAATTATTGCAGGCAATGGGTGTTGCAATTGTTCAGGCGCCCAGTGAAGGAGAAGCACAAGCAAGTTGGCTTGTTAAAAAAGGGTTTGCGTATGCAGTTGCCTCGCAAGATTATGATTGTTTGCTTTTTGAAGCGCCGCGACTTATTCAAAATTTAAGCTTGGCGCGCAAACGAAAAACAAATGGCGGCTATCGCGAAATTTTTCCACAGATGATTGAACTTGCACATGTTTTATCAACGCTGCAATTAACGCAGGAACAAATTGTCTGTTTAGGAATTTTATCAGGCACGGATTATAATCCTGGCGGTGTAAAAGGGTTAGGACCTAAAAAGTCCTTGAAAATTGTGCAGGAATATAAAACAAAGGAGAAGATTTTTGAGGCAGTCGTAACAGAAGAAAGATTTTCCAAATATGACTTGAATTTTGATTGGTTTGAAATTTATGTTGCAATAACAAATCAGCAGATCTTTACCGACGTGAAAATTGTCTTCCCTCAGATTAATCCTGAAAAAATACAAAAAATTATGATGACGCATGATTTTTCGCAAGAGCGGATACAAGCGCAGCTTGATAAATTAAGTGTATTAAAAAAAGAGGCGGCGCAAAAAAGGTTGTTTTGATTATAGAGGACTTTGAATAACCCACATTTCCGAAGGAAATCGCATCAAAGTCCTTCTTATAGCCAACGACATTAATTTTTTTCGTTTGTCGTTGTCTACAAACATTTTGTTTGGAGAGATAGGAAATAACAAATAAAAGTACGAAAATTAATGTTATTTCCTATAGAGAAGTTTGAATAATTCACTTTCTGAAATTTACAACATCTAAAAATAATAAATTTCAGCGTTTCAAACTTCTTCTTAAAGAATTTTGTTAATTTTGCAAAATTCTCTATAGCTTATTAGAAAAAGAAGTAAGTCTTTTTCTATAGAGAGTTTTGAAATTGTGGTTTTTCAAAACTTTCTATAATCCTTCTCGTGTTAAATGCGTGTCAAGAATTTTTTCATATGCTCTTTCTTTAAGTGAACGCAGGTCTTTTCTTTTTCTTTCCTGATTTTCCTTAAATTTTTCTCCGAGATCTTTTATGAACAACATGTAAAACATAAAAAGGATAACGACAAGAACAAATACTATTAAAAACACCCAGATATTTGGAATTGATTGTGCCAGTAATTCTACACCTTGTTTTATGCCACCGGAAATACCGACGAGCGATGCGATAATGACTGCAAGTGCCGCCGTAATAAATTGATTGGCGTTGAAAAATGAATTAATAGTATAATACACTCCTATAATGAACCCAATCCAGACAGCAAATATAACAAAAAATGCGAGACTCCATGAAAATTTTGCTCCTAAAATTATTTGCCAAACCGAATTAAAAAAAGAAAAAAACTTTTCCGTGTAGAAAAGCGGCGGGCCAATATATTTATTATTAGCAAAGATTTTTGTCCATTCTTTCAGCAGAAGACTTTTATTTTGTTCTCTATTAGAATAATAGTCGCCGTATTTTTGTAATGTTTCAAGATTTTTTGGTTGTCCTGTTTGCGGATTGATTTCTCCTAAGAGGGGAGAAGTGGGTTGTGGTGACGACGGCTGAAGGGAGTTTTGCGCCGCAATTAATTGAAGAATAAAAATACTTACTAATATTACAGAAAATAAAACTCTTTTTTTTAACATAAAAAAATTAAGTGAATGGGGTTTTTAAAATATAGCGTAGAACATGAATAATTGAGCATTTTTATTTATATCCTGCAGAATATAGCATATGACACATTTGCTCAGTTTATTATACCAACGGAAATAAATTTTCGTAGAAAATTTTTTCATTGGTATTTAGGAAATGAAATTAAAATTTACGAAAGATAATTTCATTTACTATAGGTCATATGCTAAATGTGTGAATGGAAGAATATTAAATGCCTTGTCCGAGAAATGAATCCTCTCTCTTTATCTTTTTTCGCGCTCTTTCTAAATCTTTAATCATCTGTTCATATTCATCTGCGAGTTCAGGAGTTGTTGTAATCATATGACGAATTTCATTAATTCTTCCAGTTATATATGCTTCATCTTTTAAATTTCCTTTTACAATAAGTCCCCTTAATCTAGCATAAAATAATCTACGTGCAATATAACCGCCGAAAAAGATCATCGCAAGACTAAGAAATCCTGTTAAACCAATGAACATTAATCCAAATCCTCCAATTCCATTTGGATCAGGTTGACCATATAAAAATGCTAAGAAACTTTCATAATATTTAATGAAATATGCAACAACATATGCAATCCAAATAAATGTTGATATAATTGAATATTCTGGATGACGTGTGTTCCAGCGCAATGTAAAAATCATAAGTATAATGAATGGAATAAACGTGGTTAATACAATACCTAGTGCCTTGTAACCTTGCAGAGCCGTATAGAGTTCTTGAGGAGTTAGATACATAATTGATAAAATAGCAATAATAATTGAAACTGCAAATCGCAATTTATCGTCGCTGCCCGATAAAAAAGGAACAAAATCAGAAATTGCAAAAATAATAAGTGATACTAAGATTAAAAATAAAATTTGTACCGAATACAATTTAAAATTTTCAGCATCAAAATTTATGTTGCTAAACCAGCCGCGTATGACATCAATTGGCGCTGCGCTGACCAAAAATGCTGACATTATTAAAAATAAAAATAATACACTGATAAGAAATACTTTTTTGTCAACCGCTTTTTTCATTGATTGGTAAGGTGGTGCGGCTTTAAAAAGATTTTGTTGTTTCGAGCGTTGTAGAAAGTAATCTTATTTTATAACAATATCTCACTAATCTCACTAAATTCTAAGCGACTATCTTTCCAAAAGCTTCGTTCTTTTGAGTTTTGAATTTTTTGCATATAGAGGACTTTGAATAACCCGCATTTCCGAAGGAAATCTGTTCAAAGTTCTTCTTAGAGAGTTTTAATAATTAAGTTTTTCAAAACTCTCTATATAGTCAACGACATTAATATTTGACCATTTTGTCTTTGTCTACAAACATTATGTTTGGAGATTTAGGAAATGAAATTAAAATATCCAAAGATTAATTTCATTTACTATAACTTATTAGGAAAAGACATATAAATATGGTAAAAAACTTATGTCTTTTACTATACCTCAAATCTAATATTCATAATTTTATTTCCACGTCACTTCCACGTCATCCGTCCTCTCCCTTGGATTAATATCAACTTTTCCAAAATCTTTTTGCGAATAAAAAATTCCAGCATGAAACATAATTTCTCCTAAGTATGCAATCATCGCTCCGTTGTCAACAAGAAATTCATTTTGTGGCGCAAAAAATTTTCCGCCACGATCTCTACACATGATGCGGCACATCTCTTGCAAACGAGCATTGCATCCAACACCGCCGCCAATCACTAATTCCTTTTTTTCAATATGCGCCAGTGCGCGCTCGCTTGCTTCAACAAGCAGCGCAAATGCAGTTTCCTGCAACGAATAAGCTAAATCATTTCGATCATAGCCAGCGTCGTATTTTTGCTGCAGATTTGTTAATAATCCAGAAAAAGAAACATCCATGCCTTTAATGCTATAGGGTAGTTCGATAAATTTTTTGTGGCTGTTCATAGCCAATTCTTGTATTTTTGGTCCACCGGGAAAACCTAAGCCAATATGCCGCGCAAACGTATCAATAAAATTGCCAACACCAACATCAAGTGTTTCGCCAAATACACGATATTTTTTTGATGCATATGCAATAATCTGCGTGTTTGCTCCGCTTGCATATAACAAAACAGGATCACGCGCGCCTGTTATTTTTCCAATTTCCAGATGCGCAACACAATGATTCACACAAATAAGCGGCACTCGTAGCGTTGCAGCTTTTTTTTTCGCAAAAAGCATTCCTTCTTTCAAACACGGCGCTAAACCTGGCCCACTTGAAAACGCAATCGCCTCAAATTTTTTTTCATCAATACCGGCGACACGCAATGCCTCTAAATAGACGCGTTCACTTGCTGCTGCATGATGTCGTGCAGCTTCCATAGGAATAATGCCTCCCTTTTCTGTCGTATATGCGTCGCGAACATTGCATATAATTTTTCCTTTATGTACAATGCCGATGCCAAATGTATGCGCTGTGCTTTCAATGCCAAGGATCATAGATTACAAAGATAACAAGAATATTAAAAGCTAATGACAAAACTAAAAATCAAAAGTACTAAATATATCATCGACAGCTTCTAAATTCACAGGAACACTTGGTCCATAAAGTTGAGGAATAACACTTGTATCTCCGTTATGGAATCGTCGCGTATTTTCAAGCTGTTGTAATGTATGCAAAGAGAGAGTTCTATTTTCCACATCCCCCGTATAAAATTTGTTCGGTACAATTCGTTGACAAGAATATTTCCTAATTCATTTCCTCGAAAAGGTAAATCTTCCATCATTACGTCGATTTTTTGAGGAACATACCCAATAGATGTACGAAAATTTTTCATAGTACGCATAATATCATAACGAGAACTTCCTTTCATTAAGCAATCATAAATAAATGAAGCTCTTACTTTCATATCTTCAATAAATTCGGGGTGAAATGTTTTATTTCCTTGATTAACGTCAATAAGCAAACCTCGAGGAGTAATAGATAATGAAACACCGACGTTATCGCTCTGTGATAGGGCATTAATAATAGTTTCATCTAAAATAATTCCTGAAATTTTCATAATAGCCTGAGTACTTCCTGATTGCAATGCACCTGCTTGGGTATAAACCGAATAATGAGAACATAAAAATTGAAATATTTCCAAATCAAAAAATTTCTGTGAGCGTTCTTTAAGTACTTCTTGCAAAGATCCAAAATTGCGACGATAACTCTCTTCATCGGAAAAACATTGCATACGTAATTTCTCAGTTTCCCGATAAAACGATATAATATCATCACTAATTGCAGTTTCAAGATGCACGCCCTCTGCAACATCTTCAAGATGAACCCGTGCCGTTTCTCTTGTTAAATTCAGATCAAACATAAAAATACGAATCTATAGCCTACTTTTAAACATTGCGTCAATCAAAAACATACAATAAACAAAATCAAAGAACAACAAAAAAACAAAATAAAAAAGAAAAGAAATTATCTTTTTTTCTTTTTCTTTTTTCCGCCTCGAGACATAACAGCTTCACAGACATTTCCAGCTCCATCGACGTAGTAAAGATGACCCGGTTTTCTACTGATAGCTTTTTTTAGAATAATTTTTCCCATTGTGTACCTCCTTTTTTAAAAACTTTCTAGATACTAAAAACGATAAAAGTATTTAAATCTTTCTCATACCGTCGAGGATGAGAGGGTAAATCTTATTGCCGACGGGAATTTCCAAAAAATGAGTGTAAGCAAATTTTGGCTTGATAGAAAAATGCCACCCTGTTACAGATTTTACGTCGATAATGCGTGCTCCATTAAAATAAATAACAATAAAATCAGGGCAAAAAAAAGAATGAATGCTTGTGCGTGTCCTCTTGCTAAAAGTAAAAAGCAGCGCTTCAGTCCGTCGTGATAACATTAATCCGCGTGCTTGAGAAAAAACGGTATCACACACTCTAACAGGCGTTTCCATTTTTTTCCATTTAAACATAAAAGAAAAATTATTTTTAGAACCAATTCCATCTTTTTTTTGTCTCATAGACATGTTCAGATGTGATCTCATCATGGCGAATGCTTGTCGGCATAATCTTTGTCCTCGGCTCATGCAATCGTTTCGCAGAAAGATACCGCTCGTATTCTCGCTCAATATTTTTTTCACAAACATAATCATGATGCCGAAAACCTCCGCCAAAAGACTTGGGAATATGCATGAGTTCATGAATTAATACTTTTATTTTTTCTTCGTCCGACAGCTTGTCAAAGCGCTTACTTAAAACTTCAATGACATAAAATCCTTTTTTTCTTCCCATGCCAAGCTGCATTGCTTTTCCAAGGGCATGACAACGCGCAACAGTGCCGCGGCTTGAGCTTCCATAGCTGCGAATGCAGGACACAGAATCAAGCTGTACAAACTCAAATAACACTGTTGCTAATTCACGAACAGCTACGGCAATATCAGGCGCAGACTCATAGCGTATTCCCATTCTTCACCCCGCTATAGTCAACGACATTAATATTTGACCATTTTGTCATTGACTTATTAGGAAACCAACAAAATCTTTTAAAAGAGATTTTGAGGGCACAGAAAAAATAATTTTTTCTGTGAGCAGTAAATTTTTTTGGGGAAAAATTTCTGTCTTTTACTATAATATTATTCAAAATCTTCATGCCAAACTTCTCCTCGTTTCCACCAATCTGATTCATCATATTCACTATTGGAATTATCAAATGTGTTTTCATAATTCTCCTTATCCTCTTTATTTAATGATAGAGCAGAAGTCTGCATAAAAAACATTATATTTCCAATCATTTTTTTTCGTTTAGAACGATTTTTACTATGATGATATCTAAGAAATTGGGTAATAAAAAAATCGGGAATATCGATCTCAAGATAGTTCCATCCTTTTTGTTCTAATCGTGAACGACTTATCTTGCCTTGTTTTTCTGCCAGTGCCAACATTTCTAATCGATGAGGCGTATAATAAAATCTTGCAGATGCAATAGTTGATTTTACTCCAATAAAAATATACGGAGCGTAAAAAATCTCCCGTTTCTGTTTTGTACAACAATAATATCCTTTCATTCAACCCCTGCCATCTTATGTTTATTGCAATGGCCTTTAATAATTTTTATATTTAGCTGCTCTGTCCGGAGTTAGAGTTATATTAGTAAAAATAACAAATTTTCATCGAATTTACTTCGTGAAAATTTGCCAATTATAATTGTTCGGACGAAGTCCGGACAAAGCTTATTTCAGTATCTCCGCATAAGCGGTTTTGTTCTGTCTTAAAAATATATTTTGAACTG
>CAYIPM010000027.1:0-8428 GCA_964365195.1 Candidatus Woesearchaeota archaeon | reverse complement strand
GTAATGTTTGTCTCATCCTTACTTTAATTTGTTTGAGAATAATTATTTTTCGGTTCTAAAATTCTATTCCGGACAAAGCAGTAAAAACAGCTTTGTCCGGACTTCGTCCGAACAATTATAATTGGCAAATTTTCACGAAGTAAATTCGATGAAAATTTGTTATTTTTACTAATATAACTCTAACTCCGGACAGAGCAGTAAAAACCATAGATTTATAAACAAACTTTTTGATAGTAAGATATACAATATTAGATTGCTAAAGAGATACCGCAGACATCTGCATGCTATTTCTTGACGTTAATTATAATACATTGAAAAATAACACTATGAAACAATTTGAAATATTACTTGGAAAAGATAATCCTGTGCTTGATTCTATACGAATCCGAGGATATAGCGCACCATCTGAAATTCAAGAAAAAGCAATTCCTGCAATTCTTGAGGGAAAAGATGTTATAGCTGGTGCTTCGACCGGTTCAGGAAAAACCCTCGCATTTGCCGTCGGATTAATTAGAAATGTGCGCAAGGATTATGGCATTCAGGGGCTTGTTTTAACACCAACACGAGAGCTTGCAGAACAAATCACCAAAGAATTAACGCATTTTGCAGGAACCAAAAAATTAGATATTGTTTCTGTGTATGGGGGTGTTTCCATCTTGCATCAAATGAAACGACTTGCAAACGCAGACATTGTTGTTGCAACGCCCGGACGAATGCTGGATCATTTAGCGCGCAATTCATTAAATCTGAAACATGTCAATACCCTTGTTCTCGACGAGGCAGACCGCATGCTTGATATGGGATTTATCGAAGATGTTGAAAAGATAATTTCTTTCTGTCAAAAAAAAAGACAAACATTACTTTTTTCTGCAACGATTTCCAATGATATTGTCCACATTGCACAAAAATATATGCACCAACCGATTGAGATTTCTGCTGAGCCGCATGTTGATCCGACAAAACTAACGCAGATTTATTATGACGTCGATGACAATATGAAATATTCTCTGCTTCATCATCTTTTGAAAGAGGACGCATCGCACAAAGTTATTGTTTTTTGCAATACGCGAAATAATGTTGATTTTCTAGCGCACAATCTTGCGCGTTCAGGCATTGATGTCTGGGCGATTCACGGCGGGTTTTCGCAGGATAAACGAAATAAAATTATAGAAACATTTCATCATAAAAAAGCGAGCGTTTTAATTGCAACTGACGTTGCTGCGCGCGGCCTTGATATAAAAGATATAAGCCACATCTATAATTATGATATTCCTCCTAACAAAAAAGAATATATTCATAGAATCGGACGAACTGCGCGCGCAGGATCAGAAGGAAGAGTTATTAATGTTGTTGCAAGCAGAGATCATGAAAATTTTCAGCAGATTATGAGCGGCGATTTACCAATCAGACATGAACCAACTCCTCCTGTTGAACGCGTGCGCATCGAGGTTATTCATCATCGATCCGTAGGTGGAAGATTTAGTGGCGGCGGAAGAAGTGGCGGAAGAAATCATTCACGAGGAGGCGGAGGTTATCGAGGCGGACGAGGAAGTTCTCATCGACATGCAGGACGCGATTCTCGCAGATTTGGCGGAGAGCGACGTGGCGGAAATTTTGGTCGACGGTGATTTTTTATTTTCAAATTGTGTTTAATACCTGCAGCTTGCGAGCGATTTCATTTTGACAAATTAAAAAAATATAACAAAATGAAATTGTGAGTGCGAAGTGAGCGCAAGCATTCGATGGGATTTTTTATTTTTTATCACGTGCAGCATGAAATACAGTTTTGTTTAATTCCACTGATGCTACTTTAGACTGTAATTCTGCAGGAATTGTTGAAGGATTTTTTTCTTCATAATCATAAATTATCTTTCTTCTTTTGACTTTTACTAATTTTGTTTTAAATACTGACTCATAAATATTTTTTTGAGCATAGCACAGAACTTGTTGTCTAGTATATAAATATCCATACGGATTAATTTTATTTTCTCTTAATACATTTTCAACGTCGGTGCGATATTTGTCGGCAGTTAATTTTACGGCAAATTCTACACGCGCTTCTGGAAATAACTTTCCTACAAGTCCTTTTATTGTTTCAAACATTTTAATTTACTCTTATTAATCCTCTCTTTACCCTTCTATCCTCTTAAAGCCCTTTATCAAATGCAATCTTTTTTTTACAGAATTATAAACACTTTCAAATTCTTCTGTTTTAAATTCAATGATACCGGAACTATCCTGACCTCGAAAACAAATTGCAACTGTCTCGTCATCGGGATATAAAAATTCTTCCTTGATAATAACTTCTTTTATTTCTCCGCCGGTTTCAAGGCGTGCGATTCCATCACGATTCATTTTTTTAACTTTAACTTTCATAATTACTTAACGTAGATAAATTATATAAAGATGATTTGCTACTTGAGGTGAATACTTATTTTTATTGATACTCGAAATGCTCGTTTCTGATTGATGCAAGACCTATGAATCTATTAAGGGCAAATTTTCCTTCTTTAAGTTTTTGTTTAATATGTTCTTTGAGTTTGAAATCGCTGACTTGTCTGACTTCACGAATTGCAGTCTGCATATATATTGCGACGAGACATCGACCAATAAAACTTAACAAGAAAAGAATGACGAGACCCTCTATGCCAAAAATTTGTATTTTTTGCGATGCAATAAATGCGCCCAGAATTGCGCCGACAAATGCGCAGAATGCATTGATAATATTAAAATAGGCAACGCAAAATGCCATTCTTTCTTTGGTGACGGCGTCGTAGATAAAATTTCCTGCAGACAAGTTAAAGCCGGCCCAAGCATAGCCAGAATAAAGCTCGAGAGCAACAAGATAAAAAACGATAAACCAAATGGACAGAGATGAAAAAAATATTGATGCAAACCATAATAGGGGAATAAGCGCAATTAAAATTGCATTGAACTGCATTACCCGGACATTTCCAAATTTGTCGGCGAAATCTCCCCAACGCGGCAGAAAAAAAATCATTGAAACAAGCGCTGCAGTTGAGACGAATGTAAACTGCACATATGAAAACTGCAATTCTTGCAGCATATAGACTGCAAAAAATGGTCCTGCAAAATTTGTTGCTAGAGAAATTAAAGAAACAAGCAGAACAAATCTTCCAAAATTATTAAAGAGCATTTTTTTTACAAAATCATAAAAACTAAAATAAGCTTCATCGCTGTATTTGAATTTTGGCTCGTATTGCCGCAACAAAAAAAATGCTGAAATTAATCGCGCTGCACCCGCAATTGCAAAAATTATACAAAATCCTATAATAGGTGTTGTTGTTTTAAAAAAAGTTAAAATGCCGCTAGCGACAAACATGCTGAAAATAATACAGATATGCATGATCCTGTTTCGCATGCCAAAATAACGTCCAGAATTTTTTAAAACAAGATCGCGCATCCATGAATTCCATGCAGGCGAGCCACTCGAACCAGACATAATCAGAAATGAATAAACAAACAGTAAAAAAAGAGGAATGGTTTTTCTGAAATCTGGTGCGAGCATATACCAGATGCCCAGACCAATGAGCGGAATCCATAACAGCGCTTGCAGGATAACTGCAGTCATGACAATAGATTTTCTTGATTGTTTCTTAATGAGATTCAGCGTCGTCAATTGATTAAGATTTCCCAACAGACCTGGCAGGGTGCTCAATAAAGCAATAAGAAGATTTGAAGCGCCCAACGCAAGCGCATAGGGAGTTATATAGCGCAAACCAGCCCCTTCCATTACACCGTAAAACGAGCCGTCAAGTATGCTCATTTTTTCTGATTTCTTAATTGCAGTATTCTCTTTTATTTCACGCTCTTTTTGCGGTTCCATGATTGAACTTGAATAAGAATATCTTTATTTAAAAATATGCCTTTGAGAGAATTTTGAATTATAAAATGGAGGCTATAAATATTTAAAAAGTAAAAAAAAGAATATACTGCCATGCCGTTTAAAGAATATATTATTGTACCCTATTCCACTGATGAACGAGAGGCACTTTCATTACAAATGCGCCATACTCGTCCTATATCGCTTGAATTACAAACAAGATTTGATGATGCTACAAACAATGCTTTTAAGCCTGTGTGCGATTATTTAGAAAGTCAACACATTTCTTATACTCCGCTTGTAAAAATGTTTTCAATCATTGCTCGATTGTCGAATGAACAAGCTGAAATAGTGCGACATCTAGTTAAGATTCTTGATGCTTCTGAAGAAGATGAAATTGGAGTTGGCGACGGCATTGTTGATAAAACTGCTTATCGACGGTGATTAATCATTAATTACTGTCTGATTGAGCGCATCAGTTGAGATTTTATTTATGCCATCAATTATATAATCACTTTGCAGTGCGAAGCCAATGTTTTCTCCGCCGCTCACTTTGAAGTTGTTTATTCCGATTACTTTTCCGTCGGCGTTTATGAGCGGACCGCCTGAATTGCCTGGATTAAGAGCGGCATCTGTTTGAATATATGCTGGCAAATTATTTGTGCCAACTCTGCTTTTTGCAGAAACAATTCCTTCTGAAACTGAAAATGCTAAACCGAGTGGATTACCAATAGCAATTACTTTTTCTCCGATACGCACATTATCTGCAGTTTCAAATTTAATAGGAGTATAATCTCCCTCGATTTTAAGCAGCGCAACATCAAGCTCTGTATCATACCCAATAAGCTGCATTGCTTTTTTCTCTCTGCTTGCAGTAATGGCATGCGCTACGCGCGCACCAGCCAATACATGAGCATTAGTTACTACATATCCATCTTCACTAATAATAAAGCCAGTTCCCTGCCCAGCATCAGTCATAACACTGACCACTGAATCGAGCACGTTTTCAATAACTGAAGAAAAATCAGCGCTTGTTTTTGCCTTCAAATTTGCTTTTATCGTGCTAATTTCCGTTTCAAATCCCTGCTCGATTGTAAGAATTCCATCAGTTAGCTGATTTATTTTTGCTTTGGTTTGCGCATCGTTAAGCTCTATTTTTTTATTAATCTCGTCATTATAAAACGCTACATCTTTTGTGAGATTATTGATTTTTATCCAGGCTGTGCTTACAAGCGCCAACTGCAACAAAAATAAAACAATTATCAAAATAAGAATGTGATTAAAATATTTTTTTGTTACATCCTGATTGATTTGGCGGGGCATGCAATAATTAGAGAAATAGGATTTATATATTTAAGGTTGGGAGAATATTATTTATAGATTCTTCCTCGTTTATCGAATACTTGAATGGTTAGCATTTTATTTTTTTGATTGACGTCGATTAACATTCTATAATCTCCGATTCTTAGTTTGTATCCTTCCCCTTCAAAATGCTCCAAATATCTAAATGGGTCTTCTTTTATTTTTTCTAATTTATCGATAATCCGTTGGGCAATATCTTTTTGTAAATTATTCAAAAATTTGAATGGTTTTTGATCTCACTCTATTTCATAACTCATTTTGCAAATATTATTTTTTTAATCTCTTCATGAGACATTTTATCTTTTCTTTTTCTTGCCTCGCTTAATTCTCCTTTTGTCCAGTCGCTGAATTCTCCCGCGTCATCAAGTCTTTCTTTTATCACATTTATATCCATCTGAATTTGATTGAGTTTTTCCAGAATCTCTTTGTTCGTTATTTGTTGTTCCATAGTAATTTATCTAGGAATAAGAGTATTAAAAAGTTTTTGGATGGGGGAATTTACTAATCCTAAGGATTAATGCCCCCACGAGATGATTAACATTATGTCAATTTTATCACGCTAACATTTATATAATAATTGGCCGTTTTATATAGTATATATAGTGTAAAGACCAAGGTCTTTCCTTATCTAGTCAACAACAAAATGGGGGAATATTAAAGTCTTTGACTATAATAAAAATTTTAACGGTTAACACACTATGATACACAAAGGAGGATTTGGTTCGCTTGCTGAAGATGCCATAAAAAATTCTACACTGTCTTCTCTCCATTCATCGACGATGCATCACAAACATCACGAAGAAAAAAACGCGCATCATCATGAAAAAAAATCTGTCGCGAGTGAAGAGCAATATGTTCGTTGGTTCTATGAACTGAATAATAAAGATGTTGCAATTGCCGGCGGGAAAGGAGCGAGTTTAAGCGAGATGTTTAATGCAAAATTTCCTGTGCCGCCAGGATTTATTATTACTGCGCCGTCCTTTGATTATTTTTTGGCAAAAAATGGTGTGAAAGAAACGATACAAAACATTATTGAACGTGTTAGTTTGGAAGATACTGCTGCCCTGCAAGAAGCGTCAAAAAAGATTCGCGCGCTCATTGAAGAGCAAGCATTGCCAAAAGATTTGAGTGAAGAAATTTTAGAATCGTACCGAATCTTAAGCAGTGAAAAAATTGAAAGTAGCGGAGTCTCTAGCGACGCGCTCGCAATTTTAAAAAACTCGTATGAGCCGTCATTTGTTTCTGTGCGCAGTTCAGCAACAACTGAAGATTTAGCGACAGCAAGTTTTGCCGGACAGCAGGAAAGTTTTTTGAATGTGAAAGGTGAACATAGTTTATTGGAATTTGTAAAAAAATGTTTCTCGTCGCTGTATACGCCGCGGGCTATCTATTATCGGGCAAAACAAGGATTTGCCGAAGGAGAAGCGCTTTTGGCAATTGTTGTACAAAAAATGGTTGATAGTGAAAAATCGGGTGTTGTTTTTTCAAGAGATCCAAATGGGAATAATGAAAACATTATTATGGAGGCGGTTTTTGGATTAGGCGAGGGAATTGTTTCCGGCATGATAAAGCCAGACCATTATGTTATCTCTCACGATTTAGAAATTAAAGATAAGAGCGTCTCTGAAAAAAAAGTTGCGATTGTTCGAACCGGCAGCGGGGCAAATGAAGTTGTCCAATTAAGCCCTGTTAAATCGCAACGACAAGTATTAAGTAGTGCTGAAATTCTGGAAGTTGCAAACTATGCATTAAGGCTAGAGAAACATTATGAAAAACCGCAAGATATTGAATTTGCGATTGAAGGAGGGAAAGTGTATATTGTGCAGTCTCGACCGATTACGACAATTAAAAAAAAGATAATAGAGGCTATGCAAGATCATGCCAAATTATCTATTTCTGGAAAAATTATTTTAGAGGGATTACGCGCAAGTCCGGGCATTGGTGTTGGACCTGTTCGAATTATCAAGACAATGCAAGATTTGTCTCGAATTCAAAAAGGCGATGTGCTTGTAACACAAATGACTAATCCAGATATGGTTATGGCAATGCAAAAATCGTGCGCCATTGTCACTGATGAGGGAGGTGTGACTAGTCATGCGGCAATTGTATCACGCGAGATGGGCATCCCTGCAGTTGTTGGCACATTATATGCAACAAAAGAACTTATAGAAGGAATGCAAATTACCGTCGATGGATTCACAGGAAAAGTATATGAGGGGATTGTTGCACAGGCACAGCCAGTAATAATACAAAAAATTGTTCCTACAAATCGCGTGCGCCTTAAAATTATTGTTGATCTGCCTGATTTTGCAGAGCGTGCTGCACAAACCGGCATTGAACACGTTGGTTTATTACGGCTTGAAGGAATTATTGCAAGTAGCGGCAAACATCCACTGCATTACGAGAAAACAAAAAATTTTGATGCGTATAAAACAATGCTTTTTAATGGCATAAAAAAAATTGTAGAGCATTTTAATGGAATATGGATTCGAACCAGTGATATTCGCACTGATGAATTTAGTTCATTGGAAGATGCGCCAGAGCGAGAAATTAATCCGATGCTGGGATTTCATGGCGTGCGATTCAGTTTACAATATCCTCGCTTGCTTATGAGTGAACTTGCCGCAATTCGCGAAGCGGCAGACTTGTATCCAGAAAAAAAATTTGGAGTTATGTTTCCACAGATTATTTCAATTGAAGAAGTGCGAGCATGCAAAGAATATTTTAACAAAATAAAAACTGCAAATATGGAATTTGGAGTTATGATTGAAACGCCGGCAGCAGTACAAATTATCGAATCTATTAGTGATGAAGTGAATTTTATTTCGTTTGGAACAAATGATTTGACGCAGTTTACGCTCGCGGTTGATCGCGGCGAAGATAAGGTTCAATATTTGTATAATGAACTGCACCCAGCTATCTTTTCACAAATAAAAAAAGTCATTGATGTTTGTCGAAGGAAAAAAGTTGAGACAAGCATCTGCGGACAAGCAGGCAGCACCAAAGAGATGGTGGATTTTTTAGTACGAAAGGGAATTAGCAGCATTTCCGTGAACGCTGACGCTGCCAGTGAAATTTCAGTATTGATTAAATTTTTAGAAGATGAATGGCAGAAAAAGAAAGCTGAAGAAAATAAAATGGGAAAAACTATTCAATCTCAACAGAAACAAATACATCACCCATCGCCGCATAGAAATAATAATAATAATAATAATAATAATA
>CAYIPM010000026.1:0-8674 GCA_964365195.1 Candidatus Woesearchaeota archaeon | reverse complement strand
CTTTGAAGAGATTTCCTTCGGAAATGTAGATTATTCAAAGTTCTCTATAATAAAGTCCTTATCTAGTTTCAATAGATTATGAGGCTTTAAGACGAAGAATAAGTTGTCTGAGTTGATTGAGATATCCAATTATTAATTTCCTTTTATCTTTCCATATATCCAGCCGATGAGTGCGCCGATAATGAAAGTTATCAGAAGCACACCAATTAAACCGATTATCCATCCTAAAATTGTAAACTCTGAAAGCACATCATAACTGTGTTCAACAAATATTTCTCTAGGAAAAAAAGAGAGTATAAAACCAACAGGGTAATATATCAATAATAAGTAGAACAAAAAACCTAGAGGGCTATCAATTATAATTTGGTTTAGTATTATTTGTATAGTGAGAAAAAAAACTAAATAAATTCCCGATAAAATCACTCCCCCCTTCACCCACGTCGGCAATTCACTCCATCCCATGATTAAACACCTTTTTCTATTATAAAATAGGTTTCACGTTTATTAATCTGCCAATTCAAAAAACCCACTTAACGCACCAATATTTCCCCCGAAAAACTTAAAAAGCCCAAATATGTATTATTTTTGAAAGGATAAGGTTCATACCCAAGGAACAATTCTTTATTAAGACCTTGGCACGAAACAAACTATATTATGAAATTACAAAAAAAAATAAAAACAAGTTGGAGAAATAAATGGTATTAAAAAAATTTAATGTGAGAAATTATAACAGCGATAATGCTGAAAAAATTCTTTTACGTAAGTATGGAGAACCGTTTGCTGTTGTACAAATTGAGAAGAGTCAAGGAAACTATAATGCTCACCGTATTGAAGGTACTACTGTTTATGTAGGGGCGGAATTTTTACCTGAAAAGATCATAATTGTTGGCGATTCAAAAAGAATTAATTCAATAAAGAAAAAATTCGAATTAAGTAATCTAGTTCTAACGGAGGATTTAGCAAATTAATATGGACATTCCAGATATGCAGCATCAAGTAATGGGATATGATCGCAGTGCGACGATGTTTTCCCCGGATGGACATTTACTGCAGGTTGAATATGCAGAAAAAACAGTCCGCTTAGGCACTGCGAGCATTGGCATTAATTGCGCTGACGGCGTATTAATCGTCGCTGATAAAGGAAAAAAAGATTCTTTAATTATTTTAGATTCTGCTGACAAGATTTATGAAATTGATGAACACCTTATGTGTTCTGCAGCAGGGATTATTAGTGATGCGCGAATCTTAGTAAATCATCTGCGAGTGAGCGCGCAGCAGCATCGAGTGACGTATGATGCACCAATCGACGTTGAATCGACGATAAAAGAAGTTGCAGATATTCAGCAGCAATATACCCAGCATCCCGGTGTACGTCCGTTTGGCGTTGCTTTAATTGTAGCCGGCGTGAATGATACAAAATCAAAATTATACACAAGTGATATTACGGGAAATTATTTTGAATATATTGCTGTTGCCATAGGCGAGCATGATGAGAAAATCAAAGAAATGTTGCGGAAAGAATATAGCAAGGACATGAACATTGAAGAAGGCATTATCTTATGCTTTAAGATTTTTAAAACTGTTTTAGCCGAGAAATTTGACTTGGAGAGATTTAATGTTGCGTATATAAAAACTGATAGTGGAAAATTAAAGAAATTAAATAAAGAGGATATTAAGAAGCATGGATAAAGAATTACTGACTCGAAATATTATTGCTGGATATAATGGAAAAGATGCACAAATATTTGTTGATAATTTATGTCAGAGAAACACAAATCATTATCTTATGAGCATATTTTCTGGTGATAAGAGTATATTTAACATTTTACATTTTCCTGGTTCTACTGTAATTGTAGAAGAAGAATATACTCCACCTCCCTATAAACAATTGAAATCTATTCTAATTTATCTTTCTGCAGATAATAAGGCAGCTGAGCTAAAAACTAAAAAAACATTAACAGAACTGACTGGATTTGAATTTAATTACCATTAACGATGACAGCATTAGACATTAACGAAGAGATAGCATTATCGGGCAAGCAAGCACATTTATTTATTGAAGCGCTTAATCGTCCACAGTATATTATGGATAAGAGACATTTAAGGACAATACTTTCTTATGATATTGCATATGATTTTTGTCATATTAACGGTGTTAGTGTAATTATAGAATTTAAACCTTCTCAAAAAAGTTATGCATCAATAACTTTTGCGACGGAACATAAAGAAAATATTGGAGGAGCGTTAGAAGGCCTGATTGCAATGACTGGTTTTAACGGATTATCTTTTCCACAATAAATTTAAACATGACAGACACGATTGCACGATTACGCAGCGGAAAAATGATTTTTGAGACTATGGTTGATTTGGACAACGCAATGAAATTACGACGGGGTGAGAACATTTCTCTCGCAGAGGTGGTACGCGATGTCGCGGTCTATACGGATCAACGAAAAGGCATGCGCGCAGGCAGCGCAGAGCTGATGAATATTTTTGGCACAACAGATTTATTTGCCGTAGTTGAGCAGATTGTTAAAAAAGGAAACATTGAGGTGACGCAGGAATATCGTAACGAGAAGCTTGATGCAAAACGAAAACAAGTTGCAGATTTTTTGGCGAAAAATGCGGTTGATGCGAGAACAGGCAGACCATTTACTCCCGACATTATCCAGAGCGCATTAAAAGAAGCAGGGGTAAATATTCAAGATAAGCCCCTTGAAAAACAACTTGGCGAAATAGTTGAAAAAGTAAAGAAAATTATTCCGTTGAAAATTGAAACGAAAAAAATAAAAATAAAAATACCGTCGGTGCACACTGGAAAAGTCTACGGATTGCTGCAAGATTACAAAGAAAAAGAGGACTGGCTACAAAACGGTGAGCTAGAGGTAATTTTAAATATCCCTGTTGGCATTCTCCTAGAGTTTTACGATAAACTAAACGCAGTGACGCATGGAAGCGCGTTGACTGAAGAAATGAAATAATAACATGGAACTGATAGAAACAAGAGAATATAAAATGGATTATAATGATTTTATTCGACGAATTGTTCAAAAAAAACCCGAGACTTTATGTAAGGCTGGCTTTATTTTACGAGAGAGGAAACAAATTTATAACACTGCTTATGCGGAATGGGATGAAGAGAGTGAAGGTACTCCTTTTTATGCAGAAAATTTATCAGAAGAATGTGATGGGGAAGAAATAGAATTAATGAGTCGCGTTGGTGGAGAAATATCTTTACATTATAATTGCGAAAGAAAAACTGTTCGAGTGAGCGGAAGAATAGACCATTCTGGTAGTGACGTCAAAAAGAAATTACGCTCTGATTTAGAAAACTTATTACATATATCTATCAATAGAATTGACAATTCCTTTTCCTTAATACTCTCCAAAATAAATAGAAGAAAACAAAAGGAGAAATTACCTTTAGTTCATGGAAGAAGACACCAATGAGATATAATAGTAACAATAATAACCGCGAGGAGATGAGACGATGTTAGTATTATCAAGAAAAAAGAATGAAGAAATAGTTATAGGGAATGGCATTGTAGTAAGTGTAGTTGAGATTAGAGGAGATAAAATAAGATTAGGCATAGAAGCACCATCGGAAATTTCTATTTCTGTTTATCGACAAGAAGTTTATGACGGATTACGAGGAACGAAAGGTCAGATTCTTGAGCATTTAAGTTCCGGTTATTTTTTATCTGCGTATGAAGTTACAAAAAAACATGATTTATTGCATGGTCCATTTAAACTTAATAATGATGAGCTGTTTCAATTAGTAAAGGGATTAGAAAAAACAGGAGAATTAACTGATCAGATGAGAGAATATCTAGGAGCTAGAATAAAATGTTAGTGATTAGCAGATGTAAAGACGAAGAAATAGTTATTGGAGATGGACAGATTTTAATTCACGTTGTTGAAATTAGGGGAGATAAGGTTAGATTGGGAATTACTGCCCCACAAGAAATTCCTGTTCATAGACATGAAGTTTATAACGGAATAAAAAATTGTGAATTAAAAATTTTATTGGATAATAAAGAATACCAAAATGCCTATAATTTTTTGTTAGACTATCCTAAATATAGATTTTCTCAAGATGTATTTTCCCGACTAAAAAAAGGTTTAGAAGCATTAGATGGAATAGATGATAAAATTTTAAAAGATTTAGATTATCTAAAATATAGAATTAAAGAAGGGGGAATTTTTTAAAAAGTTACCATGCAATATATAGAAAATAAAAAACGCAGAATGAAATATTCAGACTTTCATAGAAAGACGGTAGGCAGAAGTCCTTTGGCTTTATATCGACTAGGATTTACGTTACAAGAACAAAAGAGAACCTTTAACACAAATATTGAATTTGCAGACGATCTTTCATCTTCTTTTGAAAAAGAAGAAGTTGTCATGAATTACAAACAAGATGGTGAAGTTCAATTATCTTATTTTGTTGATGAAGGTAGCTTAAAAATTGAAGCGCAAATTATGAATGGTTCTAAAAACAGAAGAAAATTAAGAGCTGATCTTGAAAAATTACTTGGAATAAAAATAAACACATTTAGTAATACTTTTGATAATTTATTACACATGCTTGGTTCAAAAGATTAACATGAGATTCAATAACAACAACCGCAATAACAACGATAATTATGATAGAGATGATCGAGAGTTTCGAGCAGATGATAGATTTAATCGAGATAGGGAAGAAGGAGAAGAAGCAGAATATGATGAAGCGGGCAGTGATGAGAAAGTTGAAAGAAAATTAGTTGTTCCAGGTGAAGTTGTCGTTACGGGCGATTTTTTACCCGGAGATTTTACTCGAAAAGAAGGCAGCGACATTATTGCAAATCGTTTTGGTCTTGCAGAAATCAGCGGACGCGTGATTCGCATTATTCCTATTTCTGGCGTGTATGAACCACGACGAGGAAATACTGTTATTGGGAGAATTGAAGACATTACGTTTAGTGGCTGGATGATTGATATTGGCGGACCCTATTCCTCTTTTTTACCAGTTTCAGAATGTCCGCGATTTATCAACAAATTAAATTTGGAAGAATTTGCAACGATTGGCGACGTGATGAGTCTAAAAATTAATAATGTGAAAAAAAGCGGCATTGACTTAACTTTGAAATATAGGGGTTTAGGAAAACTTGAGGGGGGAAGAATCATAAAGATAAATTCTCATAAAGTGCCGCGCGTTATTGGGCGAGGTGGAAGCATGATTAATTTAATAAAAGACAAAACAAAAACAGATATTACTGTCGGACAAAATGGGTTTATCTGGCTGAAAGGCGATAAAGAAGGAGAAGCAAAAGCCGAAGAGATTATTCAATTAATTGTTGCAGAATCTGCGCATGACGGCCTGACTGACAAAATTGAAAAAATGCTGGGGGTTGGAAAATAAGATGACAACTACGACAGAATATACTTTTGAAGATGTGAAAAGAAAAATTGAAAAAATTCCGTATGATCAATGGAGAGAGAATGGTAGTAATATGAAAGGATTTTGTTATGAGCATAAAACTGATTTCGGAAAGATTGAGATAGGGATTAAACGAGGGCAACCTTATGTTACTCTTTTAAATAGTCAGAACAGTATTATAGTCGAATATGGTCTTTATGAACCTTGTTCTTGTCTTGCTGAGTTTATCCCAGATTTTTTTAGAAAAATGGATGTAATGATACATAATGAACGACAAAGAATGCGAAAACAAGATGAAAGTAAATTAGAATCATGGTTACAAGAATAAAACAAAATGGCATATACTAAAAGACTCGACGGACGGAAATTTGATGAGCTTCGGCCGATTCGCGCAGAAGTTGGGGTTATTCCCAATGCTGACGGAAGCGCGCTTTTTGCATTTGGAGAAACTGTTGCAATTGCTGCCGTGTACGGACCAAAGCCACTTCATCCAGCGCATTTACAAGAGCCGGACAAGGGCATTATTCGTTGCGAATATAATATGCTGCCATTTTCAGTCACTGAACGCGCGCGGCCAGGACCATCTCGCCGAAGCAAAGAAATATCAATGGTTGCAGGAAATGCTTTAGCATCTGTTGTCGATTTGAATCGATTTCCCGGAACAGTTATTGATGTGCAAATTTTAATTTTGCAGGCAAACGCGTCGACGCGCTGTGCTGGAATTAATGCTGCTGCAATGGCATTAGCACACGCTGGTGTTGTGATGAAAGAGTTAGTGTCTAGTGTTTCTGTGGGAAAGATAGACGATAAAATTGTTGTTGATGTTAATAAGGCGGAAGAAGACTATCATGAAGGAGAAGGTAGTACTGATATTCCATTTACATTAACTTCGCGCGGAAAACAAGTCACCCATTTGCAGCTCGACGGAAAATTACAACTTTCTCGATTCAAAGAGACATATGATGCGGCAAAAAAAGCGTGCGAGAAAATTTTACACTATCAAGAACGAGCATTGAAAGGAGAAAAGATAAATGAAAATAAATAAAATGTCCGAAAGAAAAAATAAAATAAGTAACGTCGAAAAAATATTTTTTGGATTAGGAGCAGCTTTACTTACTATTGCTTTAACAGATAGATATGTGTATCCAAAATTATTAAATGATAATTATCAAGATCAAACTGTTTATTCTGGTGTAATTTCTTTATGTGCAGGTTTAGGATTTAATTCAGGAAGACAATATGAAAGAAACTTAATTAATGGAGAAGAAAATAAATAAAATGAAAAATTTAATTTTAACTTTGTTTGATGAAGATATGAAATCAATTGATTTAGTAAGTGGCACATCAGATAATCTTGAAAATCCAACGAGAAGTATTCTTATCAATTTTTTACCTCAAGATTTAACACCTGAATTCAAATTAGGATCGCGTTATTTATTATTTGATGTTTATCAATCATTATTAAAATTAGCAGAAAGTACAAAAAGAAAAAATTATCATTTATCATTGAAGGTACGAGAAATACATTAACATGCAACTTCCCACAATCAACAAAAAGCGAATTATTTCATTATTGAAAGATGGAAAACGATTTGACGGGCGAACTAATTATGATTATCGTGAAATAGAAATAGAGAACAATGTTTCAAATAAAGCAGAAGGCAGTGCGAGAGTTCGCATGGGAAAAACTGAAGTTATCGTCGGCATAAAGCTCGACACACAAGAGCCATATCCAGATCACGACGATGAAGGAACACTTGTTGTTGGCATGGAATTCAGTTCTATTGCCGGTGAGCGATATGAGTCAGGACCGCCAAAAATGGATGCCATTGAAATTGCGCGTGTTGTCGATCGCGGTGTACGAGAAAGCGGTTTTATTGACTGGAAAAAATTGTGCATTAAGAAAGGAGAAAAAGTCTGGGTCATTAATGTTGATATTTATTGCATTAATGACGACGGCAATGCTATGGATGCAAGCGCGCTTGCAACACTTGCAGCATTACAGGTTACAAAGTTTCCTGTCTATGATAAAAAAGAAGATGTTGTCAAATTTGGCGAATTTACTGATGAACCGCTGCCATTAACTGCACATGTTCCATTTTCATTAACATTTCATAAAGTTGGCGATTCTTTATTGTTAGATCCGACGCGTGAAGAAGAAGATGCAAGCGAGGCACGTTTATCTTTAGCAATTTCCTCACCGAAAAAAGAAAAAATAATTAATGCAATGCAGAAAGGCGGAGACGTTTCACTTTCTGCAAGCGATTTAGACGAGATTGTCAAGCACACTGAAAAAATTTACGATAAAATTTTTCCAAAAATTGAAAAAAAGATTAAGGAGATAATGAAATGAATTTAGGAACTATTCATTCTCAAGAAAGAATTAGTTATAATCAGTTATTTTCTGTTGTGGGAACATCTTTAGGGAGTGATAGAAGAATATTTCCTCTTTCTACCTTACAAGATTTGGGCGTCGATGAAACTGATTTTGCAGATATTCTTTTTAGATGTGGAATACCTTTTCAAAATTATTTTTCTGCAGGATCAAATAAACTGCATAATCAAGGAAGGTTAGCTGTTGTTGAAACTGCATGGCATCATTATAAAAATAATAATATTGAGAGAGGAAATGCCCTTACTAAACTTATTGAAAATAACCTTGATCAATTATTAACTGAATTAACCATAAATGATCTATATCATATAGTCAATTCATTTCAACCAGATAATTTATAAACCTTATATTGATTTTACCTCATAGTCACAATACAATGAAACAAGAAAAACCCACATTTACTCGTTATGAAATTGCCCGAATCTTAGGCGCCCGAAGCCTGCAATTAGCAATGGATGCGCCTATTTTATTGAAAATGACTAAAGAAGAGGAAGAAGAACTTAATTATGATTCATTGAAAATTGCTGAAAAAGAATTTAATTCCGGCGTTTTGCCGATTACTGTTAAACGGCCATTGCCGAAACGAAGCGAAAAACAAATTAAAAAACTGACTGAAGAAGAAATCAAAGAAAAACTTGAAGAACAGACAAAATTAGAAAAAGAAAAAAGTGAAGTTGTTGAACATAAAACTGAAAAAGCAGAAGGACAATCAGAAAAAGAAGTCGAGCAAGATGGAGAGATAATGGAGATGGCAAATCCTGTTGACGAAGAAAATCTTGAAGAAAATGATAGCGATGAAGAGATTTAGTTTTATAGAGGACTTTGAATAATCCCTATTTCCGCAGGAAATCACTTCAAAA
>CAYIPM010000025.1:0-8815 GCA_964365195.1 Candidatus Woesearchaeota archaeon | reverse complement strand
GAAAAACTGAAGCAGAATTACGAGATGTTAGCAAGCAGTCACAAAAAGAATTATTAATTGCTTTTTTCGTGTGGGCGAAAAAAATTAATGGACGAAATTGCATCTGCCAAAATCCACAATTTGATGTTGCATTTGTATTTGCCAAAATCCGCAAGTTTGGTTTATTTGAAGACATTGGCAGTGTTATTCCTCATCGCTCGTTTGACATGCATACGCTTGCATGTTATGCTTATTTTTTAACCAACAAAAAATTTCCCGCGTTTGCGGGCAAGAGCACGATGAATTTGTCTAGCGTACTGACGTTTTGCGGTATGATTGATACCCGTGCGGCACATAATGCTTTAGAAGATGCCCGACTTACCGGTGAATGTTTTTCTCGGATTGTTTTCGGGAAAAATCTTTTTAATGAGTTTAGTATTTTTCCTATTCCTTCGTATTTAAAAGAGGATAGTCATGATAACTTATAATGAACTATACGAGGCATTGCGCAAAGAGCGGTATAGCGAACAGCTGCAGCCGATTGCGAAAAATTTTATCAAGGAAATGGGCGCATATTTGAAGGATAAAAAAGAAATTGTTGATAAAAAAGATGATGATTTTCCCGAGACATTATTAAAGACAAAAAAACAATTTGAAAATTCTCTTTCTATTTTTAGAGAATTGCTTTTACGCCGGAAAAAAAAGATTCTTGATCTGGCATTTGTTGCGGCTGAAACCGGCATTAGCAAGCGCGATTTTGAGAATATGCTGGCGATTGAAAAAGAATGTTTTGACGATATTATGAAGTCTCTGGAAAAATCAGATAAAAAAATCAATGAATCGTTAAAAGGAAACGAACATGAAAAAAAACAATACAAGATGATTGTTTTTATCGAGGATACTGAAGAATTTTTAGACATGCAGGGAAATACTCTGGGCCCATTTAAGAAAGGAGATATCATGAACGTTGCTGAAGAAATTGCAACAATTCTGATTATGGACAAGAAGGCGGAGAGCGTGGAGGACTAAGGTTATTGTAATTCTTTGAAATAAGATTTTATGTATCTTCCTATTTTTCTTCGTAAATTTTTCTCTGTTTTACCATCTTTTTTTTTACGACTGGAAGAAAACCAATATGTGTTATTTGAAATTTTTTTTCTGATAGTGTATCATCATATGCACCAAATAAAACAGTATATTCTGTATGGGTATCGTAAATACGTCCTATCACACTTAAATATTTTCGCTTCGTTTCAATTGGAGGATTTTCTAATAAGTAAGGATTTCTTTCTATCGTATAAGATGTTGTTGTGCTAATTTCTGCAGAAATTTTTTCTGAGAGATAATTAAGAAGTTGGCTAAACTTTGATAATGATAATGGTTTTTGAAGTTTTATAGATGGATCCGTCAGTAATTCTTGTAAGCTCATGTTATTTGTTCTATCGAATCAAAATAATTTTTAACTTGTTGACGAACATCCTGCCACAAATTTCTTACTTCTTCACGATGTTCTTCTAAGCTATACCCTGGAATTGTTTGAAATTGCATTGCTTGAATTCGGGAAGTGTTAGACGCATGTTGTGTAATAAAACTGTCAAATGCGTAATTTTTTGTTCTTATAGTTCCACTAATTGTTACTGTTCCTCGAGATCTTCGCATCGTTTCATTTTCTCCCCCCAAAATTTTGTATCTGTTCTCAAAATATTCTATTCTTGCATTTATATCTGCGGGAAGATTTTCTGAAAGATAATCAAGAAGTTGTTTTGTTTCTTTTAATGACAACGATGCTGGAAATATTATAGTTGCTGCATGCATTAATTGATCAATGGTCATATTCATTGAAGCATTGAGCGGTTTATATTGATTTTTATAATGGAGAATAAGCCTGCACCGGGAATTGAACCCAGGACCTTTTGTTTACGAAACAAACGCTCTACTGACTGAGCTATGCAGGCATGAAGCATTATTATTTCATGAGGTTTTAAAATATACTATAGAGAGTTTTGAATAACCTCAATCTTAAAACTCTCTAAGAAGGACTTTGAAGAGATTTCCTTCGGAAATTGGGGTTATTCAAAGTCCTCTATAGAGAGTTTTGAAAAACTTCACTTTCAAAATATTTAAGAAGGACTCAGAGAATAAATTATCTGATACATTCAACTCTAAAAGAATTGAAATATTTGAAATGATTTCCTTCTGAAATGGGGGTTATTCAAAGTCATCTATACACTTTATTCTTAGTAAAAAGTGTTCATTATGAAATTTTGGTACTTTTGAGTCTGTGCGGAGATACTGGGCGAAGATAATAATCTTTAAATAGTCTCCCTTAAAAAATATTATAATTAAACCCTCATTCATTTTTTTGGAGGTGGAACTGAAAAATGATTAAATGAACTCGCAATTAAGAAAATTATGTAAATCTTTTGATTCTAATTCTAAAAGAATTGCCTTACTACACCATGATATCGAGCCTGCTGAATTAATTTTTAGAAAATTATTGACGGAAAATGGATTTATTGTAGAGCTTTTTGATATAAGAAAAGTTAAATTAAAAGACCTACTTAACTATGATGTTATATTTAACCGAGTTTATTCAAGTGTTGCCTCAAGAGACTATCAAACCTTATCAAAAACTTTAAAACTAATAAATATACTTGAGAAGAAAAGAATTCTTTGCATTAATTCTTATAAAGCATCTTTAGCAGATTACAATAAATATGAGCTTTATAAAATGCTAATAAAAAATAAGGTTTATACCCCAAAAACATTATTTATTAATTCTAAAAATAAGATTAAATCAATATCCAAAAAAGCTGTTAAAGAATTAGGATTCCCAATAGTTGTAAAGAGAAATTGCGGGGGGAAAAGCTACGAAGTGACTAAAGTTTATACTAATGATGAACTAATAAATACTTTAAAAAAGATGTTTCTATTAGCCGAAACGCAAGGATATGGTGCAGGGTTTATAATTCAAAAATTTATTTCATCTTCGAGGGAACATGATTGCAGAGTTGCTGTATTAAATAATAATTACTTATATTCATATGCTCGAACATTTATAATTCGCAATTCCAAGGATAAATGGATGGCGTCAACATCAGGAGGATCTACAGAAATTAACTATGCTGCTAGAGAATCTGAAATAGAAATTGCAATAAGAGCTAACAAAGCAATCAGCTCTTTTTTTAGTGAATCTGATATAATTATGACAAATCAAGGTCCTTGTGTAATAGAGGTTAATCCCACAGCAGGTTATTTTGTAGACAGTATTGATGATATTGAAAGAATGAAAATGATAGTTCAATCTTTAAAAAATTATTTCTCTAAAATTTTAATGATTTATAAAACCAACTCAGTAGAAATTTTTCCAAAAAATAATATCGGACTTAAAAATGAAAATTTCAATTAGTTTAAGTGAAGAAGCAAGAACTTCTTATGATCTTAATGCCAAAGGCTATGGAATGGGATATATGGGTTCTAGATATTTAGCAGACGCATTTGTAAAAAGAGGTCATGATTTGACAATTGTACATCCTAATGATATCTGTAGTGGACAAAGAGGCGTTTTTGCAAGAAAAACATTTACTTTAAAAGATAATCAATTTCACAAAAAAGTAGATAATGAGCTATTAACAGGAGATGTTTTTTTTGTTTATAGTTTGGGTGAAGAAATGAGTTTTGCTTCATCAAAAAAGTTTCTTGAAAGTCTATATCAACTTGAAAGGCAGTTTAATGTAGTTCTTAACAGTGCTGAAAGTACCTCTTATGAGAATAAATCTAAACAAAAAAAATTGAATTTTCCTTGGATTCCAGGATTTGATGTTCAAACTGCCAAAGAATTATCAGATCTGGTTTCCTCTGGGGAAAAGATTATTGCAAAACCCCTTATTGGCTTATGTGGACAGGGCGTGGTTTATTTGGGGGGAATTAATGATTTAAATAAGATTTGTGATATCTCTCAATTTCTTTTTGAGAAATATATTCCTGCTAGTGAAGAGAGAAGATATATTTTCTTAGATGGGCAATGCATCATAAGAAGAAAAATTGGAAAAGATGGGTCTCCCGGTAAAGAAAGATGCACTAGTGTTGATTTAACGGAGGGAAATGAAAGAGAATTAAAAATAGCTCGAAATATAATTCATTTTTTAGGTATGTTTTATGGTGCTGTTGATTTTAGGGGAGATTATCTTTTAGAAGTTAACGGGTCTGGAACAGGAGTTGCACCACCAACAGCTTCAAATGAGGTAGATTCTTATAATCTTTCAAATCCAATTGTTCAGGCTGTTGAAAGAAAAATAAAAGCGATAAGATTATAAAATTTGATAAATTTAGTTATTCATGAGATACAAAAAGTGTTTTCTTATTGCCCCTTCAGGAAATATTATCTTAAAAAATTTAAGTTTAGCAAAAGAGAGGCTAAAAATATTAGGATTTAATGAAATAATGTATCGGAAAGATATTTTATCAAAATGCTTATCTTATGCTGGCAGTCATGAAAGAAGAATTCAAGAAATTAATGAGGCTTATTCTTCAGATGCAGATGTTATATTTGCAGTTCTTGGAGGGCAAGGAGCAATCCATACAATTGATAAAATTGATTATGATGCAATTAAAAATTCTAAAAAGATTATAGTTGGGTTAAGTGATATAACAATTATTCTTAATTCTATATTCAAGAATACAAAAACAAGATGCCTCCACGGTCCAAATATTGGAAAAATTGAAAATTTAAATAAAAAAACAGTTGATTTCTTAAACAAAGCTATTAATAAAGAAAATTATAAAATTTTATTTAAGAATGAAGATATATTAAAAAAAGGTGTTGCTAAGGCCAAAATTATGGGCGGGAATATTGAGTTATTAGGAAGGTCATTAGGAACTCATTTTGAAATAGAGACTGATAATTGTATATTATTTTTAGAAGATTATAAAATGAAATCATGGAGAGTTTTTGATATTTTATGGCAATTAAAAATTTCTGGCAAGTTTGATAAAGTTAAAGGAATAATTCTTGGAAATTTTTTAGAATGCGAAGAGAATATTAATGATTATTTAAAGGAATTTTTTAAAGATTTTACTATCCCTGTTATTTTTAATCAAGAAATAGGTCACTCAGAGCCGAACATCACTATACCCTTGGGAGAAAATTGTATAATTGACACGAATAACCTGAAGTGGAGTATATTGTTTAATTAATAAAAAATCAATTATACCGACGGAAATAAATTTTCATAGAAGATTTTTTCCTTGGTATTTAGGAAATGAAATTAAAATTTACGAAAAATAATTTCATTTACTATAATTTTCGTACTTTTATTTTGTTATTTCCCATCTAGCAAATTACAAAAAACTTCCGATTATTAAAGTAATTTGCTATAACCCAAAAATTCTAATAAAGAGATTACAAGGTAATCTTTTATAAGCCTGCAGAGGGAATTGAACCCCCGACCTACGGTTTACAAAACCGCCGCTCTACCGACTGAGCTATGCAGGCATGAACAATCGAGAATACATGAGTTTAAAAGTATTTTGGAAATAAATAATTTACAAAATATGCGTTTCATCCATGCGTTTGTAGTCATGGATTTCATCGACGGAGAACCATAATGCCAGCTCTTTTTTTGCATCTGTTTCATTTTCTGACGCATGCACTAAATTATGACCTTGATTTTTTGCTTTTGCATACTCTTTGCTCACGTGCGCGAAATCTCCTCGAATAGTGCCCATATCTGCTTCACCAGGATAGGTTGAACCAACTATTTTTCGCACTACTTTAATTGCACCTACTCCTTCAATTGCTATTGCAATAACCGGATCACTTGTTAAATAGTCTAATAAATAATTTCTTACTGCGTGTCCATGTTTTTCTGCAATTGCTTCTGTATAATGTTCTTGCGCAAGACTTTTTGTTGGCTGGACCATCTTTATTCCAATAATCTTTAATCCTCGCTGCTCAAATCTCTTTATAATTTCGCCAATCAATCCCCTCTGCAGTCCGTCGGGTTTTATCAGAATAAGTGTTTGCTGAATCATTTTTCTTCTTTATCTTTTTTCTTTTTTGCTATTTTTCTTGTCGGTTCTTGAGAAACTTGATTTTCTAATGTTTCTTTTTCTGCGGTATTTTCTTGCACAATTTCTTTTTGTTTTTTACTTGCTTTCTTTTGCGTTTTTTTAATTTCTGCCTCTGCCTCTTTAATTTTTTCCTCTTGCTCCTGTGCTTCTATTTGTGTTAAGGATATTTGTTCTATGGGTTTTTCTCGAACTTTTATTAACGGTACTTCCTCGGGTTTTAATTTTCTAATTATACTCACCATGCGAATTTCACAGAGTGAAAGCGGATAGGTTTTCTTTAACATTAATGAGAGTGATCTTTGCAACCGATTTGAGAGAATGTCAACGAAAATCGCTTCGTTTGTTTTATCGGACAGATAATCTTCAAGCCAGTTTCGCGCTTTGTTTCGCAGGGTTTTTCTGACCGCTCGTGAAACTCTTTTTCGCGTGATTAAAAATGGTTTTATAGTAAGCATACTTTCCTGTGATGGCACTGCAAATGAATCTTCGACGTAGCTAATTCTTTTTCGAATCATTCGGCGAATAAAATATGACATTAATTTTATTTGAAACGGAATTGCGATTGCTTTGTCGTCTTGAATTGTAATTCTAAAATCTCCTTCGACACTTTTTCCTTTCAGATATCGGGTTAAATCAAGTTTTATTGTCTTGTTTTCAATTTCTTTAATGTTGTTGCCGATTAATTCTATTTTTGTGCTTAATGCAGGAACGTCAACACTAATAAATTTTCTTCTTTTCGTTATTACTTTTGTTTGTTTTTGTGCTGCCATTTATAGTATTGATAAATTTTTGATTATTTCTTTCAATTGTGAATGATATTGTTGAATAGCTGAAATATGAGTATTAAGTAATTCAACGTAACTATAGCCTATTTGACCTATCTCCATTTTGCTATTACCTTTAAGAGGATGGCTATTATCTGTATTTTTCGGAATTAGATATCCTGCAGGAGAAATTATAAAACTGTTTTCCAAGGTTAATTTAATAGCCCTTGTTTGACTTGCAGATAACTTCCTTAATAAAAAAATTCTTTCCATATTATTTCTCTCCAATGATCACTCGCGATACTCGTCGAGAATGATTTGCGTGTTTTGATTTTTTACAAATTGAGCAAGTATAGATTAATACTTTTCTGGTGGTTGTTTTTGTTTTTCGTTTCCATGCTTTAATTGCTTTTTTAGAATATCGTCCCAAATTTCCCATTCCCGTGGAAACGCCTCGCGCCTTGGAACGGGATTTAGAGCCACGGGTTAAAGTTCCTCTTTTAAAACCTGTACTGACTAAATCTATTTTTTGCAGTGTTTTTTTATTGCAAAACGGGCAGAATCTGTTTGTGGTCTTTGGCACTTTCATGTTTTATGAAACCTGAAGAGAGAAAGGGTTTTTAAAGTTTTGTTTGTTAATGGTTGCGCAGTTATCTTTGAATATGGAAAGCGTTATGGAAAAGAGGGTTTTATTTGCAAAAGGAAAACAGCGGGCGTTTTTAAAAAAAGTTTTGCTGCAGAGCAATTGTGTTTCTTTACGTCGATTAACTGAATTCGGATTTGTTATTCCGTATGGCACCCTTAAAAATTATTATACGGAACAGCGTTTGATGAGCAAGGAATTAGTTGAAAATTTATCTTATTTTGGAAAAATTTCTGATGCAGATTTTTCCGTTATTTATTTAAAAAAACATTGGGGGCAAGTGAAAGGCGGAAAGAAAAGCAGGCGGGGGAGAATAAAAGAGGAAAAATCCGAAAGAAAATACAGTATCTCCGCACAGACTTTTGCCCCGCCACCTTCCGCCCACCACCCACCCGAAGCGGTTTTGTTTTATCGACGATATATGTAAAGATTGGTTTTGTTTGACAGTTCAAAATATATTTTTAAGACAGAACAAAACCAATTAAGCGGAGATACTGAAATAATCGGTGAATTTAAATAGATTTGTCGTTTCTATTTACTATGGAAAATGCAACATCGAATTTTGAATCATTAGATGAAGAAGTTTTTACTATCTATGCAGGAAAATGGATTGCGGTTATTGATGGTAATGTTATTTGCAGTGGAAATTCATTTAAGGAAGTAAATGAATTTGTTATGAAAAACTGTCCAAAAAAGAAAGCCTTATTTGGAAAATTGCCACAGAATGCTTATTCTGTTTTTTCTCTTATTTAAAAAATGACTATTTCATTAAAATATATTTCTCATGAATTGAAATCCGGCAGAATATATAGACCTCTCATTCCTCTTACTTTTTACGGCAGGGAAAATAGAGATGTTATCGGAATATTAGATTCTGGTTCTGACATTTCTATAATTCCTAAGGAAATAGTAGAATTCTTAGAGATTGAACTCTTTGACAATAATGAAGTATTCGGAATATCTGGGACTTCAATCAAAGTAAAAGAAGGAAAAATGAGAATTACTTTTGGTAAGGGAAGAGAATTTTATAATTTTGAAATTCCAATTCTTGTACCTGATTCTGATGATGTTCCACTTATTATTGGAAGAAAAGGATTTTTTGATCAATTTAAAATAACTTTTATAGAGTCAGAGAAAAAAATTCTTTTTAAAAAATATCCAAAAGAGAAACCTTAAAATAGCTCTTTTTTGATAGACATTCATAAGGCCTCATAGTTCAGTGGCAAAACATATCCTTGACGTGGATGGGTCCCAGGTTCAATTCCTGGTGAGGCCATATTTTTTTGAAGAGTTTAAAAATTTTATAGTGAAAGAATCGCGTCTTTCCCTATCTAGTCAACGACAAACTGGGGAAATA
>CAYIPM010000024.1:0-8848 GCA_964365195.1 Candidatus Woesearchaeota archaeon | reverse complement strand
TAAAACTAGAAAAAGATCGGCTTGCAGTGAGCTGTTTTGGCGGAGATACACGTGTTGCATCATTGCCTATAGATCAAGAGGCAGCTGATTTGTGGCTGGCTGTTGGCATGCCTAAAGAACGGATTGCATTTTTAGAGGGGGGCGTATTTGAAAGCAAAAAGAATTGGTGGGGGCCTGCCGGAAAAACAGGACCCTGCGGACCTGATACGGAAATGTTTTTTTGGAAGCTAAAGAAAAAAAAAGCGCCACTAAGATTTGATCCCGATGATGAGAATTGGGTTGAAATTTGGAATGATGTATTAATGCAATATGAGAAGAATGAAAAAGATGGCTATGTACCTGCTCGTCAAAAAAATATTGATACTGGCATGGGTGTTGAGCGAACGTTGGCAGTGTTAGCTCATTTAGAGGATAATTATCTTACTGACGCCTTTCTACCAATTATAAAAAAAATTGAAACATTGTCTAAAAAAAAATATGGATTGAATAAAGATGTCACCACATCAATGCGCATTATTGCAGATCATATCAAGGCAAGTGTTTTTATTATTGCTGACGGTGTTTTGCCTGCAAATAGTGAACAGGGATATGTGCTGCGACGACTGATTCGACGAGCGGTTCGATATGGCCGGAATCTTGGTTTACACAATTTTATAAAAAAAATTGCAGAAAGCGTTTTTGACATTTACAAAGATTATGAGATTTTAAAATATACAAAAAAAATTTTAGCGGAACTAGAAAAAGAAGAGCAGAAATTTTTGGAAACTCTTGAAAAAGGAATAGGCGTCTTTGATAAAATAATGATTGATACAAAAAAAATATCCGGTCATGACGCATTTTTATTATATCAAAGTTATGGTTTTCCGCTTGAAATGACGCAAGAACTTGCACGGGAAAAAAATATTTCTGTTGATGAGCAGGGATTTTATGCCGCGGAAAAAAAACATCAGGAATTATCCCGGACTGCTGCAGAGGGAAAATTTAAATCGGGCTTAGCAGATCATAGCGAACAAACAGTTAAACTGCATACAGCGACGCATTTACTTAATGAAGCATTACGAAAAATTTTAGGATCTGATGTTAAACAACGCGGTTCAAATATTACACCGGAACGATTGCGGTTTGATTATTCTTTTGACAGAAAATTAACAGGCGAGGAAATAAAAAAAGTTGAAGATCTTGTCAATAAAAAAATTAAAGAGGGTTTGATTGTGGTGAACAAAGAAATGACTTTGAAAAAAGCGTTTCAAGCAGGAGCACAGGCAGAATTTGGGCACAAATATCCTGAAAAAATTTCAGTGTATACTGTGATTGATACCTCGGAAAAGAGAGGATGGTTTTCCAAAGAAATTTGCACTGGTCCGCACGTTCATAATACTCGGGACATTGGAACATTTAAAATTATCAAAGAAGAGGCGTCTTCAAGCGGTGTGCGGCGGATAAAAGCGACTGTTAACTAATTTTAGGTGTTTATAAAATATTATTTTTGTATTGCTTCAATGTAGCTAGGATCTCGCCATTTATGTTGTACTAAATATCTATCTGGTTTTTCTTGACTATAAAATGCCCTTTCTTCTTTAGAAAGTCGATGTATTTCTGAGTTATAATATGTTTTTCCATCTGCAGAAAATGTATACACTTCGCGATATAGTTCGCTGTCCGGCATTAATTGTATGATAACACTAACTTTTTTAGTATTTGATGTAAACAATGCATTTAATTTTTTTAATAGACCCATGTTCTTTTGAGCAACATTATCTTTTTAATTATTTAGGTTATTCAAATCTCTCTAGAAGAATATTTCTTTTAATCCCCACAGAATAAGCGCGATCCAGATTGCTATGTATGGCAACGTTTTTTTGGTGATTGCCTTTTTTTCATAGAGTTTTTCAGCGAGTTTTATAAAATCTTGTGAGTACATTGCAACTCCTGCCATCATCAGTAAACTAATAAACAAAGCAACTGCCAAGATCTGACTCATGCTTAGTTCTTCAAGAAGGAAATAGAGTGATACACCGGCAGCAATAAGAGAAAAGATAATCATTGTTGCCTGTTTTGCCCAAATTTTTTTAACCACCTGTTCAATCCAAAATCGGGGATTGATTAGAACTATAGTAATTTTTAAACCAACTAGAATAATAAAAATAAGCGCTAAAATTTCGATGATTGATATCATATAGCCTCTCTATTATAAAAAATAAAAATGGCTTAATAAATGCTTTGTTTTACTCAGTATCTCCGCACAGACTTTTGCCCCGCCACCTTCCGCCCACTATCTCACAATTCTATTTTGCTATTTTTATTCAATTTGCCAAAATAAAATTGTTCGCCCACCCACGCTGTTTTGTTTTATCGACGATATATGTAAAGATTGGTTTTGATTGACAGTTCAAAATATATTTTTAAGACAGAACAAAACCAATTAAGCGGAGATACTGTTACTCAACATAAATCCCCGGTTTGCCGGGTTTTGCTTTGCCTGCTTTATTTTCAGGATCGTATTTATTTTTGTCGTTGACCGCAAATACCTGCACAACTTTATTGACTTTTTTTGTTAATTGTTCAGCGTTATAAAATGCATGTTCTTGCGGAAGCGTGTAGAGAAAAATTTTGTGTACGTCTTTTTGCTGTTTTTCTTTGATGATTCTTGTAATATTTAATATATCTGTGATAGTATTTTCAATTATCTGTTCGTGTTTTTCAAGTACTTCATCTATTTTAGCTTCGTTTACTTGAGGCCATTCTTCTAACGAGATAAAATTCTTCTTTTTTGCTTTTTGGTAAAGTTCTTCAGTAATATGCGGACAAAAGGGATGCAATAATTTTAGAAATGCGAGCGCATCATTATCTGAAATCTGTTCTTCAATTATTATTTCAAATAATTCTCTGATTTTAATGATAGCTATGTTGTAGCGGAAGTTTTCTATATCAAGCGTAATTTCTTTTATTTTTATATTCAGCTTACTTTCCATTCGCTTGCTGGATTTTATTTTTCTTTTTTTTGTCATAAAATATTTCCAGACTTTTTCTATGAATCGAGCGCTTCCTTGAATGCCGTCTTCACTCCATACAATGTCTTTATCAGGAGCAGCAACGCTGACGAGGAACAATCGCGCAGTATCAATGCCGTGTTTTTTTGAGACATCCTGCGGGAGGATGACGTTTCCTCGCGATTTTGACATAACATAACCATCTTCACCGTGTAGCATTCCCTGATTGAATAATTTTGTAAATGGTTCATCGATGTCAATATAACCGAGATCGCGTAACGCCTTAGTAAAGAAACGGGCATAGATTAAATGCATACACGCATGTTCTGCGCCGCCAATATAATAATCCACTGGAAGCCAGCTCTGTATGTTCTTTTTTTCAAATGGCTTTTTATTATTCTTGGAATCAGTGTAGCGCAAAAAATACCATGAGCTATCAAAAAATGTGTCCATGGTGTCTGTTTCTCGACGAGCATGCGCATTGCATTGCGGACATTTTGTTTGAACAAATTTTTTATTTGATGCAAGTGGATTTCCTCTGCCAAATGTTACTTTTTCTGGGAGAATAATGGGCAGATCTTTTTCTGGCACTGGCACAATGCCACAGGTTTCACAATAAACAATGGGAATTGGCGTTCCCCAATATCGCTGTCGAGAAACAAGCCAATCTTTTAATTTGTAGTGCGTTACTTTTTTTGCATAGTTGTTTTCTGTGAGAAATTCTGCTATTTCATGCATTGCCTCTTTGCTACTTCGGCCATCGAAATCCTGCGAGTTGACTAATCTTCCTTCGCCATTGTATGCCTTTGTCAATTCTTTGGGAAGATGATCTCTTTTATTTTCTGGTCTGATTACTATTTTTATAGGGAGGTTGTATTTTTTTGCAAATTCAAAATCGCGCTGGTCGTGTGCCGGTACTGCCATCACAACTCCTGAACCATAATCAGCAAGAACAAAATTACCAATCCAGATTGGAATTTTTTCGTTTGTTAATGGATGAACTGCATACCTTCCACTAAACACTCCATCTTTTTCAAGCACTTTTTTTTCCGACGTTGATTTTATTTTTTTTACAAAATTTTCTACTATGTGTTTTTGCTGCTTTGTTACAAAATTTTCTAGTTGTGGATGCTGCGCGGACATGACTAAAAAGGTAACGCCATAAATTGTGTCGGGGCGAGTGGTGAAGATTGGAAATTTTTCTACACATGCATTGAGAACCTCACTTTCTTGTTCGCCTGTTACATGGGGTTGCATAGCTTTAATGTCAAAAACCTCGCCTCCGAAAAGATTTTTTAAATTTTCTGCTTGATATGCAGGAACTGCATCATCAGTTACATCGCGCATAATATGAATTTCACCAGCATTTGCTTTAATTTTTTTCCCAATAAATTTCCAATCAAAAGTTTGAGGTGCAAATGGCTCGACGATAAATTTATTTTTACAAAAACTTGCAACTAATATTGTTTTTTTAATTGGTTTTTTCAGATGCTCAAGAATTTTTAATGCCACTACTCCTCCTAAACTATGTCCGACAATAATCGTATTCTCGTCGAATGTTACATTTTTTATGACATAGTTTACTTGCTCTTCAATCTTTGGCTTGTTTGCATGCGGCAATGATGGAACTGTGACTGTATGTCCTCGCTGTTCTAATTCTTTTTTAAGCCAGGGAAAGAAATTTTTTTCTGGAGAACCCTGATAACCGTGCAATAAAATAAAATTTAATTTTTTGTCTACTGCAATTTCAAACATGATTTCTGTTCCATGACTTTTGCCGATCCAATTTTTTTGCATGGATTTAATTCTTTCGGGCCAATTTAATTTGTCGATGTGATTAAGAAGTTCTTCCGCATAGGCAGTTGTTTTGATGAACCATTGTTCCAAATGTTTAAGTTCGATGTCAGTGTCAGCGTGTCTCCAGCATTTTCCATTGTGAACTTGTTCATTTGCAAGAACTGTGTTGCAGCGTGGGCACCAATTTACAGATGCTCTTTTTCGATAGACTAATCCTTTTTCTAAAAATTTAAGGAAAAAATATTGATTCCATTTGTAATAATCTGGCGTGCATGTTGTGAGCATTCGTGACCAATCGTAACTTAATCCAAGAGCTTTTTGCTGCTGGATAAAATTTTTAATGGCAGTGGCAGTAAATTTTTTTGGATGTACCTCTGCTTTAATTGCAGCGTTCTCTGCCGGCAAGCCAAATGCGTCGTAACCCATTGGGTAAAGTACATTATAATTATTCATTCGCTTGAATCTGGCATAGATATCGCCGATGGTGTAATTAAGTGCATGACCCATGTGCAAGCCAGAACCAGATGGATAGGGAAACATTTCAAGAACGTATTGTTTCTTTTTTTTTGCATTTTCATGCACCTGAAAAATTTTCTTTTTCTCCCAAAGTGATTGCCATTTTTTTTCTATTGTGTGGAAATTTATTTTTGTTGTAGACATAATGAGGTTAATGAATGTTAGTTTAAAATGTTTATCCCTTTCTATTTTCCCGTTCAAGCTGAAAACGGTTGTTGTCTGTTTCATGTACTTGTCTATAATATCACTGAAATTATCTCATTATTTGCTTGTCAAAGAGCATACATAATTTTATAAAATTTGTTTAATAGGATATTTTATGAAAAAGAGGCCTAAAGATATTATTCGGAAAAATGCGAATGAATTAGAACATGCGTATGTCAAATTTCCAGGAAAGGAAATGGTTGAGATAACTCTTGATGGAAGTAATAGTTCTCATAAGGTTACATATGATTGGGAAAAAATGCGTTCATTATGGGAACAAAATGGAAAGCAAGATTATACCACAATTCATGAACATCCTCGACGGCCAGAAGAGTATGATGAAGGTATTTTATTGCCGTCTGAAAATGATATTTTTTCATTTTTAATGGATGATCATGAAAAAATGATGGTTATTGCACAAAAAAATTCTGAAACAGGCAAGGTTGAAGGATATCTTTGCTTACGGAAAACTAAACGAACTCCTAAGATAGGTTTTTCTCGGGTTCATTTTGAGAAAATTCAAGAGGATCTTGATCATTATAAGGAGAAGGCACGAAAAATACGTCAACAGATACACAAATCTATTCCGCAGCATGGTTCTTACCGACTTTCTGAAGGATTAGATAAATTAGCTCATGCACATCATCTGAAATGGAATCTCGTTCCTGCTCCAGGTTATAGAGCATTTAATATTGGTGAATTTCAATCGCGTATAGAAAAAGATTATCATCAAGGAGTTATTTCATTAGAAAATATGCTTAATGAATTTAAAGAACGGGGCATAGAATATTTATTGTTAATTTTTTTAATAGCATCTCTTATTCCATCCGCAATGTATATTACAGGATTTAGTATTTTTTCTTCCAATACTGTTAACAGTTCTCAGGTTATTACGCTTATCCTATTTTTTTTAATTTTTGCGGTTTATTTTAAAATAAAGGTTTTATCTCATCATTAATTCATAGTACCTATAATTTTATTAAGATCTTTTTATTTTTTATCGATAGTGATACTATGATACAAATGCAAGAGGCGCATGCAAAGATTATTGATATTTTGCGGAAAAAAGGACCGGGTTTGCCGATACAAATTGCTCGAGAGGTCGGCATGAGTTCACTTTTTATTTCGGCTTTTTTATCAGAAATGGTTGACAGTAAAAAAGTTCTCGTGAGCGCTATGAAAGTTGGAGGTTCGCCATTGTATTACTTGCAAGGCCAGGAAGAAAAACTTGAAGCATTCAAGCAGTATATGCATCCTAAAGAGGCTGAAGCACTTTTACTTTTAAAAAATAATCTTATTTTAAAGGATAGTGATCAAGAACCTGCCATTCGCATCGCATTACGCTCGATTCGTGATTTCGCATTTTCTTTTTCTGTCAATGATCAGTTGTATTGGAGATATTTTACAGTGCCAGAATTTGAAGCACGTAATAAAATAATTGTTTTACCGATGGTAGATATAAAAAAAGAGGCTGTTGTATCTAGTGTCACAGTGATAGAGACAGAAACAGGTATCCCACTTGTTGTTGAAAAAGAGAGCGAGAAAAAATAAAACTTGTAGAAAAAGTTGTTTCTACCGCGAAAAAAAATGTAGCGGTATCTGCTGAAAGAAAAGAGGTATTTGAAAATCCGCTTGTTGTGAGAGAAATTGAGAAGCCGAAGAAGATAAAACCTAAATCTGAATTTGTTGTGCAGGTGATTGATTTTCTTGATAAGAATAATTTTGCAATTATTGAAGAAAAAGAGTACAAGGTGAAAGAGTATAGCTGTATTGTTGCGATCAACTCGCAACTCGGCACGCTGCAATTTTTAACGCATGCAAAAGATAAGAAAACAATTAACGAGGAAGATTTACGGTTGTTATTATCCAGTTCGCAAAAAATTCCGTTGCCTGCATTGATGTTATATACGGGAGAAATCAATAAAAAAGGACAGGCATATTTGGATAAATACTGTGCGATTTTAAAAGCGAAGAAGATTGAGTGAGGCTGTATTAGAAAAGTTTTTAACTTTGTTATTCATGTTCTTATTATGGAACGAATTGTTATTTTCAAATTGGGTTTAATCCCCTGCAGCTTGCGAACAAAAATTAGGACTAGATATTTCTATAGAGAAGTTTGAATAATTACAATTCTGAAATTTACAACATCTAAAAACAGTAAATTTCAGCGTTTCAAACTTCTTCTTAGAGAATTTTGTTAATTTTACAAAATTCTCAATAGATCAAATTAAGTTACATTTATTATGGGAGTTTTAACCATCGATTAGGTCATACGAAATTTCATAGAAATTTCTATCCCAAAAATTTCTCCTTATTTTTCTTCAAATAATAGAAAATACAGTCATACAAAATTTTAAAAACCCTCATATTACTATATTAGAATGGGACGAATAAAATCAAAACTTGTCAAAAGAACAGGGAAAATTTTGCTTTCAACGGGGAATGATTTTAGCGAGGATTTTAATCATAATAAACCGCTTTTAAAAGGATTGACGCCGAGTAAGAAGATTCGAAATCAGATTGCTGGTTTTATAACAAGAAAACTAAAAAAAGGAAAAATAAATCAAGGAGGAGCGTAAGATGATAGAGGGAAAGCCAAATAGCGACAATCCACCCAGTGAAAACGAAAAAGATAATACAATTTTCATCGGTGTTAAACCGTTTATGAATTATGTCACCGGAGTTGTGATGCAATTTCAAAACAAAGCGCAGGATGAAGTTATTGTTTCTGCGCGCGGCAAATTTATTTCAAAGGCAGTTGACGTTGTTGAGGTTGCACGAAGAACTTTTTTGAAAGATGATAACATCAAAATTTCTGATATTCGCATATCCAGCGAACAATTTGAAAATCGAGAAGGAAAGCGAATTTTTGTGAGCGCGATTGAGATTGTGCTGAATAAGTAAAAGGGAAGATTATTTCTTCTTCTTCAAAATTTTGTCCAATTTCTCGTCAATTTCATTTACTTTTTGATATGTTTTTTTGATGAAAATTTTTGAACGAATGTCAAAGATTGTTTTGACAATGAAGAAAACGACGTATATGATAAATGCAACTCCAGCAACTTTGAAAATTGTTACAAGCATAGATATATTTTGAATAACTTCTGGCTGGAGCAGAGGTATTATTTCTTTGAGTAGATCAATGTCCGTTATGTTCACCATTTTATTAGAGTAGAAAGGAAACGAGGTTTTTTATGTGTTGTGGTTTTTTGGAGTATCTCCGCACAGACTTTTGCCCCGCCACCTTTCACCCATCGCCCACCCTACGCGGTTTTTTTCTATCGACGATATACATTGAAAATTGGTCTTGATTGGTAGTTCAATATATTTGGAATATAGAA
>CAYIPM010000023.1:0-8939 GCA_964365195.1 Candidatus Woesearchaeota archaeon | reverse complement strand
TCTAGAAGATAAAATACTCTTGATTATATAAATCTGACGTTAAATAGACAATATCTTGTGATAGTTATTGTGGGATATATTATGATTAGAGTATTATTAACGCTATTATAATTTCTACATTCTTTTCTTAATTAACTCTTCAATTCGTTCTTTGAATTTTGGCAGATCACTGATTGATACTTTTGCGCCGGTTGCCTGCAGATGTCCGCCGCCTGTTGCTCCATCAATATCTTTGATCGCGTTGAGTGTGAGTGAGCGCACATCATGTTTGCCGCGCAATGAAATATTTGCGACGTCTCCTTTGATGTATGCGACGATAATAATCTTATTTGGGAATTCGTAACTTAATTGATTTGCAATGTTTGAGCTGACGCTTAAATTGCCTCCGTATTGAAAATAAACAACGGCGTCTCCGATTCGTTCACGCGCTTTATTGAGTAGCTGCTGGTATTTTGTATTTATTTCGTTGTAGCGTTTGTGCATTTGTTTTGTTTGTGCTGTTTCCTGCAGAATTTCGATGGGATTTTTTATTTTTATCATACATTTTATCATTGCAACAACATTTGTTGTAGTGTCTTTGAGAGAGAAATCCAGTATGCGGGCGATTGTACCAATTTCCGCATTATATAATATGTCAAATGCTGATTTTTGATTTCTTTTACAAAGCTCTGGAAATTTTTTTTCAAATTTATTATAGAACTCAGGCAAGAAACAATCGCTGATGCATCCGATGAGCGCGATCCAGATATCTTCTTTTTGCGCAGCGACGGCGTATGCAACCGCAGAGATTGGCTCATTTGTTTTGTTGATGAGGTAATGATTGTAATAGAATACATCTGGATCGCTGCAGCCGTCGGTTTGATGATGATCAATCCAGACAATCGGAATATTATCTTCCTTTACTTTTTGAATAAATTCTGTTGAAACATTTGGTTTGTCGAGAATAAAAACGTAATCAGGATTTAATTCTTTTATTTTGCTGTAATAGGACGCATGCAATTCAGGAAATGATTTAATTGCCACTCCTCGACCTCTTCCAATAGAACGACGCAATAAGAGGAATGAACATAATCCGTCATTATCATTATCAAAAAAGAAAAGAGGGTTTTGGGCTCTTTGTAGATGTTCTTTTATTTCATTAATCTGTGATTGGGGGAGCATAATTCAGGATGGTCTGCGATATATATAAACATAATTGATTGACTGCAGGGGATAACGATTGGAGTGTATAGAGAGTTTTGAAAAACCTCACATTCAAAACTCTCTAAGAAGGACTTTGAAGAGATTTCCTTCGGAAATTGTGGTTATTCAAAGTCCTCTATAAAATTTTACACTTTCTTTCCAACAAGAATTTGTTCACGTAATTGATTCATTTCTTTTCTGAAATTTTTAGATTGCAGACCAATTACCTTTTCTATCTGGGAATCCTCGGCATTAAATAAAACTTCAAGATTGTTAAAATTTGAAATGAGCCGATCAATGTCAGGTTTTGGCAAGGAGGTTTTATGCAGTATTCGAAATCCTTTGGGAGCTATTTCTTTTTCAAGCACCTCTTTAAATAAATTTTTTGCTATACCATCAACGTCGAGAATTTCCTCGAAATTTAAATTTTCAAAATAATTATGTAAGCGCATTGACTTTATTTTGTAATCTTTTATAATCATTTCCTCTTCTTTATCAAGTCCGCGGATAATTTCGCGCATGCGCATGCGGAGAATGATGCCGTCTTTTCCTAATTCAATCAAATGTTCGTTGACGATGTTCATCATCTTTTTTATTATTTCAATGCGCTGCAACACGCGGCAGATGTCGGCGAGCGAAACAAGGTTTGTTATCTCAAGCACATTCAAGTTTACAATTAATTCGTTAAAAATTTCCCGTTGTTTTTCTAGAATCTGAATTGTTTCAGTGGCTCTACGCAGCAGCGTTTCTGTTGGCTGAAGCACATAGCGATTATTTCCGTAATAGACTGTGATTTCTCTTTTTCGCTGTGATACGGCAATAACCATGCCGTTAATTTGTTTTGCAGTTCTTTCTGCAGTCTGGTGTCGGATTCCGGTTTCAATGCTGGTGAGATTCACGTCGGGAACCAAGTAGATATTTGCATAGAGAATTTTTTTAAAATCTTCCGAGACAAGAATTGCGCCGTCCATTTTTGCAAGTTCTGTTAAGCGTTTGGAATTAAATTTACAGTTTACTTTAAATCCGCCGCGTGCTATTTCCATTACCTTTGGGCTTGCCGCAACAACAATAGCTCCCATGCCTCCTTTTACAATATCATTTATTCCTTCACGTAATTCGTTTCCTGCGCTGATTCTTTTGAGAATATCTATGCGCGTGAGCGCTTTTACATCTTCAATTTTTATTTCCGGCACCGTGAGTATATTTTCTTCTTCTTCCATTGTACTTTTATTTATCAAGAGATATAGTAAAAGACGTAAATTTTTAACCATATTTGTACGTCTTTTCCTAATAAGTCAACGACAAATCGGTCAAATATTAATGTCGTTGACTATATATAAAATTACTTATATAACTTTACAATAAGAACAGCTGCTTGTTAATAATCTTTTTTATAATATAGAACTGACTCATTATTATATAATTTTTATCTCATTCATCTGCTGTAAAGTATCAAGAGCATTTGCTCTTATTTTTTGCAAGGATATTGTATATAATGTGTCGTCGATATACAAACTTCTTCGAATCATATGTTGCCAATCTTGATTATCTTCATTATGAGATATTTTTCCCTGCGGTTTTATTCCGTCTTGCAGATTTATCTTAAATACATATGCTCCCTGCCAGTTTTCAATTTGATTATAATTTTTTGTATCGTATGCATTATAATTGATAGGTATAATCAGTAATTCTTTTTCTTTACTGAACAAAAACGCTTTATGATCGTTGAGCGCTTCGCTGTAGGAATAACTTTGTATGTTAGGATTTAATTGTGTGAAATCAAAACTTGAAAGTTGTTTTGGATTTTCCATATCGGTTATATCAAATAAGGCAATCTTTAATCCCTGCACGCGACCTTCTTGCGACGCCTCCATTCCAACGCCGATAATATGGTCTTTATCGTAGGGATGCAGGTATGAGGAATAGCCCGTGATTTTGAGATAGCCCACGACAAAGGGATTTTCTGGATCAGTCACATCAATTGCATAGAGCGGATCAACTTGTCTAAAGGTTACCATGTATGCTTTATCGCCAAGAAATCTGGTTGCGTAAATTCTTTCACCCTGCGCAAGATCTTCCACACTGCCAGCTATTTTTAAATCTTCATCGAGAATATAGAGATGATTCAAGCTTGCTATCGACCAGCTTTGTCCTGTTGTCGTCGCTATTCTTAAAAAGCCATTATACTCGTCCATTGAAAATTGATTGAGAGGCACGCCTGGCACTTCTCCCTGAGCTTGATGATTAATTTCACCGTCGTCAATTTCGATTCTATGAATTATTGTCAATTCAAATTCTTTTGCCATTTTTTTATTGAATGCAAGGATTTTTTCCTCCAATTCTTTGTCAAATATTTCTTTCTCGCTTCCTTCTAAAGAAAAAGAATAGTCATAGATAATCTGTGTTATCTGTGAAAGTTTGACGTAATCAGGATCGTCACTCTCTTGAATTTCTTCCATTTTATTTTTTTCAGCAGAAGGCAGGTCAAGCTCAAGCGCAACTTCTTGGATGTAATTATTTGCATACTTTTTTTGATCTGGCTTTTTTTGAAATGTAAGGAATATATTTTTTTCTGATACATAGAGCGCTTGTGATGTACCGGTAAGATATGTTTTTGTATTAACCTTTTCAGTGTCAATATTGAGTGCAGTTATTGTTGTAAATTGATAATTGTAGTCAGGATAATCAAAATAGTATATGCTTTTTATTGACGGAGAGAATTTTTCATTGTTCATCCAGTAAATTGGCGGCTGAGGATTTTGCGAATTAATATAGAAATTAGTTATGAGATAGAGTTGATCGTTGATGAGTCGGCTGTCGAAAAAGTTTCCCTCTATTTTTATTTCGTTTTTTTGCGTTGGTTTTGCTTTATCTGTTGTGTTATAGACATATACTTTTGTATATTGAGTATTTTGATAATAAGGCGGTGCAATCATCATCTTTTCCATAATGCAGACGTCTCCATTACAGCCGCCGTAATAATTATTGTATTGCTGTGCGAATATGATTAATTTGTCGTTGGCAATAAATATTTGGTTTATGTATTCATTTTCTGAGCTGTTTATTGTCGCGATTATTTTCATTGCTTCTGCAGGATAGGCATTGACGATAAACACTTTGTTGTCACCTACGACATAGAGGTATGTTCCATCGCTTTTGACTATGTCTGGCTCATCAACACCCTCGACTTGTATATTTGTTGTTGAGTAGTCTGTTTGTGATGCAGTTGGCGCTACGGCATCTGTACCTGTTTTAATTGCCGCTTCACTTATTGTTGTTCTGATTCCGTTATCTAAAAATATTCCTCCTCCATAGTCATAGGTATTACCCCCCGTATTTTTTTCCAAGAATGTTCTTAATTCTGCAAGCGAGTTAAATTTTTGCAAACTATTTGTGTATTCATCTTTCTGCTCTGCATTAAAATTTTGCGCAAAAAAAATCAGCGCAAGCAGCGCAATGATTGTAAGAACTATTGGGAGGAATGTTTTAAGCGCCTGCATATTTGGTTTTTTGGTGCCGATAATAATATGTTTTTTTACTAGTTTGTACATGGGAATCTTTTTTCCTTTCACGCTCCAGAAAAAATTAGCTGTTTTTTGAACAAGCCCCGCATTGATCAATTTTTTAAGATTGTATTCGATTGTGTTAATAGGCACGTTTAATTTGTCCGCCATGTCTTTTTCACTTGCTTCTTTGATTTCACTTAAGTATTGCAGTATTTTCTTTGCGGTTTTACTTTTAAGTATTTCTGCAATATTTTTTGCATTCTCATCGTCAATTCCCACCAAAATAAATGCATCGTCTGTCATGTTCTTAAAAAAAATAATGCAGGGGGAGTATATAAATCGCGCGAAGACTTCGAGAGGGATGGAAGTGATAGCACACCCACCCGCTCGACGAGGGGGATTAAACTATTTTGGGTATATAAATTTATAAAAAACAGTCTTTAACTAATAATATGAAAATATTAATTTTTACGGAAGGAACAATAATCATGCATCAAAATGCGGTCGGTCATACTCGCAATGAGATTGTTAAACAAGTTAAATCCCAGGAAAAATCTGTTATAGATTACAAATTATATGTCCCTATTGGTAATGCCGTTAAAAAATTAAAGAATTGGAAAAAAGATGGTGCAGAAATTTTGTACCTTACCTCTCGAAAGAAATCTAAAGAAATTGAACAAATAAAAAGCGTTCTCAAAAAATATGATTTTCCAAATGGACAACTATTGTTTCGCAGAAAAAATGAAGAATACAAAGATATTGCTGAAAGAATTTTTCCCGATATTTTAATTGAAGATGACTGTGAGAGTATTGGCGGGATAAATGAAATGACCATTACTCACGTTCAACCAGAAATTAAAGATAAGATTAAATCAATATCCCTAAAAGAATTTGAGGGTATTGGAACTCTTCCGGATAAAATTTCGGTACTTATGAAATTATAATAAGTAATGCTTAGATTATTTAATTCCTTTTTTTCATCCACTTCAGATAACAACAACGAATAGCTTGTGCAACAGCACACAAAAAATAAAGAAAATCGTTGAAATTTCCTACCGAACCGAAAGCAAGCTCCGCGGTCTTGTGAAATCTCTGATTCACGATTTTCTAATTAGAATTTTTGACGACGCAGCAAGCTGCGGGGTATTAACCCAAAAATTCTAATTAAAACAAATCCTTATCCAAAGGTGTGTTTAGAACATACTAATTTTTTGATAATAATCTTTATAAATAATAATTTTCGTTATGTATTTACAATGAATAAATGGTCTGAAATTTTGCTAGGACTTGTCTTAGTGGTTGCTGCGGTTCTTGTAGGAGCATACTCCTCATCGTGGATGGTGGGAAGTGTTTCATTTGACTTCGGCAGCGCAGCATGGGACTTTCTTAAAGGAGGAGTTATCTGGTTTGTTATCATGATAGGATTACTTTTTTTGCTATTAGGCATTAGTGATTTACGAGAATAAATTTTGTTTTATTTTTTGATCGATAGATTTAAAAAACAACTATCCTCTTATAGTATGAGGTGAACGCCTCAGATTATTCTGAGAAAATAAAATGACTACTACACAAAAACTGCCTCATGCACAAGGAACTTTATTTTGGGATGATAATTTATTAAATGCATACAATCTTGCTCGCCTTTATGCAGGTGATAAAGGAAAAGTTGCAACAATGTCTGATATTGTTGAGGCGAAGACGGTTGCTGATGAATGGAGTCCCTTATGGACTAATTATATTACTACGACTTCTGGTGAATTTTATGGAAAATCTGCCGGAGGAGTTTCTATAGTTGCTATTGTACATGGTATTGATTCAATTCTTCAGAATGAAGAAATAATGAAAAGATCAACAGAAAATTTAAGAGAAAATAATAAGATTCAGTTAACTTCTCATGAATTTCGCAAACTTGAAACAGGAGCGTATGGACCTGTTAAAATTTTACCTCATTCTATTGTAGCCAATATGAGAGAATATCCGAGTTCTGTTCTCAGTTACGAGGATGCTATGATAATTGACCCTTTATTATTCGCTCGACTGGGACCAAAGGCAGCGGATTTTTTAAAAAAACATAAGGAGATAACGATGAAAGAGTCTGGGAATGATTATATTTTAGTTAATGATCATCAATATCCTTATAGTCCACGAGAAAATACTGGAGGGTTAATAACTATGAGTCAACTTAGAAATTTTAGACGTTGCGGCGAACCTTCAGGTGTTTCAACTGAAATTGATCTTTCTAATTTGACAAACGCTGCACGATTTATTGCAATGAATAAGAAAGGTTTTCTTGCTTCAGTAAGTCAAGGATTAGATAAAATTTTGAATGATTTAGGAACTCACTGGAAAAAATTAACTGTTTCTTCACAATCTTCTCAAAAAGATTTATATGTTCTTTGCCAGAAAGGAAATGAATATTTTACACAATATATGGAAGAAGATGATGTTATGCAAAGCGGAATTCCTGAATTTCATGTTAAAAAATTTGAAGAAATTGCAGGACCCGAAACTTTTACAACTGATATTCTCGGTTATCACGGATTTTTTAAATATAGACAAGAAGAAGTTAAAAAAATATGTCCTTCTGGCGCTAATGCTTATTTTACGGGAGATCCACAAATAGTTTGGAAAGACGAATATCCGGTTCAACATATTGCTTCAATACAATTTTTTCGTGTTGAAGTTGATACTTCGAAAAGAATTTTGAGAAGTAATGAAATAAAAGGTGATATAGGCTTGATTAAAAAATTACTCTCATAATTATTATATAGTTGTATTCTTTCTGATTTTTATGGGTGAAAATACTTTTGGTAGTGCACGGCAGTTATCTATGAAAAAACGAGATATTATTTATTCGTCTTTGAGTTGGAATTTTAAGAAAAAAACGCATTTTTCTGGGGCGTCGCCGCCGGAGATTTTTGTTGGAAGATATAATTATCCGCATGTTCAGGCAGGCATTTTAAGCCCAGAAATTTTCGAGCGTACCGAGGAAATGTCAATGCCTGAAATATGGCACCAGAAAAATTTTTCTATTCATGATGTGCTTATGCGTCGGTCACAATTAATCCATGGCAAATTTAATGCGAGAATAAAAAATCCACTGAAAGAAAAAAATTTTATCCATTTGCTACAGGAATTAAGCATGGCTCATAAAACAGTTTCAACAGAAGTTTTTTTGAAAAAATCCCCTCTAGCAATTTTCGAAAGAAATCATTTAAGTCCGCTGCTTGCAAATCCAGCGCCATTGCAATTTGCACGTTTGCAGGAGAATCCAACAGTATTGCCTCACGTTGACTATTTAGTCGGAGACACTGACGCAAAAGTCGCAACTAGTTTGACAGAATTGCACACTTATGCTGTTCCTGTCAGTAATATTATAAAATTGTTAAGCGCGGGCTTATTAGGAAAACAATCTGCTAGAAAATTAGTTCCGACACGCTGGAGCATTACTGCCGTCGATGATACCTTGTCAAAAAATCTTTTGAAAAAAATACGCCTTTATCCGGAACTCAACGACATTTTATTATTTCATGCGACATATAATGGAAATCATTATGAAATTGCATTATTGCCGGGAGTATATTCTTTTGAGGTTATTGAAGCAGAAATTAAATCTGGATCGCCGAAATTTTGGCAGGATTATGAATTTTTTAATGGAAGAAAAAAGTATGCCGATAATGTTGTTGGGGCATATTATGCAAATCGACTTGCGCTGTGTGAATATTTAGAAAAGATACAGCGGCAGGCAACTGCTTTGTTTTTGCGGGAGATTCGGCCTGAATATTATGCGCCGCTGGGAGTTGGGATTTTACGGGAATGCAGTCGAGCGGCGTTTACTAATGGTGGCGAGAAATGTGTGAGTATTGACTACGCATTTACAAAAATGCAAGAACGCCTGCGTTTGCCTGGCAACCTGTTTCAAGAAAAATCTATATTATTGCAAAATTATGGAAAGCAGAAGAAGTTGGGAGAGTGGTTTTAAGACACCTCAGCCCCTATTAAAAGAGGTAACTTTATTAATTATTTTCATTTCTAGTATCTATGAAGAGGTTGTTCAGATTTAGATATCCTAAATTGTGTTTGCTTGTGGCATTTTCTTTTTTGTCATATTTTATTTTTAGCAGTGAATTTGTACAGGCACTTATTACTGAATGGAGCAGGTTGTCTTATATTGGCATTTTTATTGCAGGAATTTTTTTCTCATTTGGTTTTACGACGCCGTTTGCTATTGGTTTTTTTCTGACTGTGGAA
>CAYIPM010000022.1:0-9127 GCA_964365195.1 Candidatus Woesearchaeota archaeon | reverse complement strand
CCCTTAAAAAAGGCAAGGTTTTTAATCATAAGAATTTCTATAGATTATATACTATTAATTATACCAACGGAAATAAATTTTCGTAGAAAATTTTTTCCTTGGTATTTAGGAAATGAAATTAAAATTTACGAAAAATAATTTCATTTACTATAAGTCGTATGCTATAAATTGGAAGATGTCAAAAAGAATCCATTCCGGTACTTAGAACATTACGAGGGTGAATACGATTATAAATTGAGAATTGGAGACTTCCGAGCATTAATTGATATGGACTTTACCAAAAAAATTTTATTTGTCCGTGTTCTTGACAAGCGTGGAAGAATTTACAAATAATTATTTCTTCTTTTTTTTCTTCGACTTTTTCTCTTCTTCGCCGACAATTGGATCAGTTGTATGATGCGAGCTGTCGATGGTGTCTTTTGTCAAATATTCGACTGATTTATCTTTTTTTTGTTTTTGATCTGTTAATGGTCCTGTGACATCCACCATTAATCCCGGAAGACCTGTACCAACCGGCACTGGTTGATTGAGGATAATATTTTCTATGACTGAATTTAGTTCGTCTTTGTTATCCTTGAGTGTTGCATTGACAAATTGTTTTATGGGTGTTTCAAAACTTGCACGGGCAAGTATAGAAGATTTCTGTGAGATAATGCCCATTCGTGTTATTCCTTTGACAGAACCCTCTGAAGTCATTGCATCAGCGACGAGTTTTGAATGCCGTTCATTAATATCCAACCCCTGCGAATTTGTTACTTTTTCAATTTCACGCATAATTGTTGCGCGTGCAACTTCGACGCCGAATACATCGCATACTTCGTGAATATCATTACTAATTGTTCTGCTTGCATCAACTTCTTTGAATTTAATAATTTCTTCCAAATTTGTTCCTGCCGTAAGAATTATATAATCATCATCCCGCTTGACAACGAGAATTTGTGAAACTCCCTTAATGCCTGATACCTGCGTTTCTTTTATTTTTTCTTTTAATTTGTAAATTTCTTTAAAATCAAGTTCTTTTGCATCGAACACAATTGAATTATTTGTGTGCCTGCACTTTTTTCCCGTGTCATTGAGCCGCTTAACAATGGTATCGATTGTTGCATGCACTCGTCTGACTGATTCATGATCAACAACTGCCTCTATTCGTTTATCTGAGAAATTTATTTTTATTTCTTTAACAATATCCTTGATTCTAATCTCTTTTATTTTTTCTGCCAATACTTTTGCATTTTTCTCGTCGTTATATTCTTTTTTCAGAAAAATTTCCATTTCCGGTGTTGATGGTGTGCGTCGGGCATCAAAAATTTCGATGAGTCGCGGCAAACCAGAGGTAACCTGCATTTCTGCAACTCCTGCAAAATGAAATACGTTTAATGCCATCTGTGTTGAGGGTTCTCCAAATGATTGCGCAGTAACAATGCCAATTGCTTCTCCAGCAGAAATCTGTTGATCCTTATGCAACCCTGCAACATCTTTTCCGTCGTCACCGTATATAAACTGAATAATTCTTCCTGCACCATCTCTCACTGTTTTGTCGTATTCAACACGAATATCCTGCAATGCATTTGCGAGCCGTCGATACAAATATCCTGATTTAGGAGTACGCAACGCTGTATCCATCAGCGCATCTCTTCCTGTGATTGCTCCAAAGAAAAATTCATATGGTTTTAATCCCCCTAAAAATGAGCTGTAAATAAATCCTCTAGCTTTTGGTGAGAGATCATGCTCTTTAAAAAATGAAAGTGTTCTGTTGCTAAATCCGATGCCGATTCGTTTTGCCCATAATGCCTGTTGACCGACGCAACATGCCATCTGAGTTATATTAAGAACGCTACCACCTGATCCGGAATCCATCATGATACTAATCGGATTGTGCTTGTCAACTTCTTTACCAACGACTTTTCCAATTTTTGTTCTGATGCTGTTTAGCGTCTGCAATATTTTTATTTCCCGCGTTTCTTCTGCAGTTTTTCCTGGAATAATTTCCAACTTTCCTGCATGGTATTTTTGAATGATATCTTCAGTAATTGTTTCTGCTTCATAGACGATATCCTGCGTTGATTTTCTTACTTTTTCGTTGACGTTTAAATCTTCAAGAGAGATGGTAAAGCCGTGATTAAGCAAATAATTTGTACCGATGGAGAATGACTTTTCCAAGACATCAATAGTCTCTTTTCTATTAAGCTCTTTATCAATATGCTTAAGCAAATTTCCTGTTTCAACGCCAAACACTTGCTCATCAACAACTCCTTCATCAATTTTACCGTTCGTAATACTGAAGGGGTCACCCTTTTTTGTTTTGCTTTTATAATTTATTTTTGGAATAATTTCTGAAATTAATTCATTACCGGTGACTTTATTTTTCAAATGTTCCCGAATGATTCCTGCCCGAAACAATAATTGTGACGCATCGGCTTTTGACAATGTGTCTTGACTTAACAAAAAATTTCCAGTGACAGCGTCAACAATACAACCGAGCAGATTACTGTTGTCTTTACATGACATAATGTTATTTGCAACATCGAGCAATATTTTTGCTTCTGCGCGCGCCTCTTCTGTCTGTGGCACATGAATATTCATTTCATCTCCATCAAAATCCGCGTTATACGGCGGAGCAGTTGCTGGATGAATTCTAAATGTTCTGTACGGCAATACCTTCACAAAATGCGACATTAAACTCGCTTTGTGCAGACTCGGGTGTCGATTAAAAAGAACGATATCACCGTCGACAAGCTGACGCTCAACAACATAGCCCACCTGCAGTTCCTCAAGAATTTCTTTTTTGAGTTCGCTTGTTATCCTTTTTCTTCTTCCATCTGGTCGAATGACGTAATTCGCTGTCGGATAGGTTTCATTCAAAATTACTTTTTTTAATTTCTCAAGATTCAGTGTCGTCACTTTTTCATTGACGGTTAAAATTTTTGCGATTTCGAATGGCACTCCAATTTCATTAATATGCAGCGACGGATCTGGAGAGATTACAGTACGTGAAGAAAAATTAACTCTCTTGCCTGCGAGATTGTGCCGGATTCTTCCCTCTTTTCCTTTGATTCTTTCTGTAATTGTTTTTAATGGTTGCCCTGAACGATGTCGAGCAGGCGGAATTTTTGCTATTGAATTATCAAAAAATGTTGTGATATGATATTGCAATAAGTCCCAGAGATCCTCAATAATTACTTCGGGCGCGCCGGCATTTAAGTTTTCCCATAATCGTTGATTTGCGCGAATTATGTCCGAAAGCTTGTGCGTAAGATCATCTTCACTTCGTTCGCCTGATTCAAGTGTTATCGAAGGTCTTACTGTTACCGGCGGCACTAATAATAATGTCAAAACAGACCATTCTGCTCGAAATATTTTCGTATCAATACCGGCTAACTTTGCTTCTTCGTCTGGTATTCGGGTTAACATGTCTCGAATTTCCGTCGGAAATAATCTTTTTTTGCCGATTTTAAATGTTGCCGGTTTTTGTAATTTTACTTTTTCCTGCTCTGCTAAACAATGGGGACATTTTTTTGCATCTTTTGCGCGTTTGAGCCGATCTTTAATTGTCTTATATTTTTTCATATCTTTTTCCTTGACCATTAATTTGTTGCATGCAGAACAATAACAGCGCAAAAATAACTCAACGATTGGAATATATTTTATGTGGAATACTGGTCGCGCAAGCTCAATGCTTCCTGGATGGCCTAAACATTCTTTAAGTCTTCCTCCGCAGGTTCGGCAGCGAACTCCTGGATCAATTGCACCCAGGCGCAAATCCATTAAACCACCGTCGACAGGATAGCCGTCAACGTCGTAGAGTTCTGGCGTTACAATTTTTGCTTTGCTGATTTTTTTAATATCTTCAGGACTGAGCAGTGTGAACTGCAAACTTTCAACTTGTTTTCGAACATATTTTTGTGTCATGATTTAGTTTTTCTCCCAAGGTATTGAGTCTAAAATATCTTTAACAATTTCTCTCGTGATGTAAGATGTACAATTGAAATAATCACCCATACAATGTTTTGATAATTCTTTAAATTCTATTCGCGCGTTACATCTATTGAAATAGGGACAAATGTTGCTACTAACTTCATCTATGGGGGGTAATTCTGTTTCTATATTTGATTCTAATAATGTTGTCATTTTTTATTAAATTTATTATGAAGGTTATTAATATCATTTCTAACTTTTTTAAAAGAAATTCTTATTTCATGTTTAAAATCTTTTAGATTGTTATTAATTTCCCAAACCTTCGCTATACCAAAAATTAAAAATGGTGTTATTACTTGCAATTCAGTCGGGCTGTTACCGAAAATTTTCAATAATAACAAGATGATTCCAATAATTAGCGCTATCCATGCTGCTATGTTAAGTATTTTTCTTAATAGTTCTCCCATTATAGGTTTACCTCTGTTGTATTTATTTGAAAAATGTGCTCCGGTTGGTAATGCACATAGACGTCTATTGTTGGCATGAGCATATACCATACTTTTCCTTTAGATCTATCTAATGCATCTGAGAACTTTTTTAATTCTTTATTAATATCAAAATTCTCTTCAGCCAATTGATCTAATGCATTATTCATATTTATTTTTCAAATTGAATTTAGTTCTAATGTGCAATGATTGTATTTCATCAACGAGAAGTTTAAATGCGTATGAAATTTCAACGGGCTCGATTTCTTGACTGTTGCATAATGAACATTGCATTTTTCCTCGGATATAGTCTTCAATTGCAATTGCGCCGCATTTTGAACAAATGTGCAATACAACTTTATCTGAATCGTAACGCTCTTTTAATAATAATGAAGCGCCGTGCGCAACAAGCGCCTGCTGTTCCATTTCTCCGAGCCGCAATGCTCCACCCTTTGCCCTGCCTTCAATTGGCTGCCGCGTGAGCAACGTTACTTTTCCTGATGCGCGCGCGTGCATTTTATTACCGACCATATATTTTAATTTCAAGTAATACATATCTCCGATGTAAATTTTAAGTCGCATCATTCTTCCATTGATAGGATTATAAAATGTTTCTTTTCCGTCGTTTCTAAAACCCAAATCTTGCAGTTGTTTTTCCAGATCTTCTATTTTTTGTCCAGAGAAGCCAGTTCCGTCGACAACTTTGCCTGACAAACATCCCACTTTTCCCGCCAATAATTCAATTAAATAACCGACTGTCATTCTGCTGGGAATAGAATGAGGATTAAAAATAATATCTGGTTTGATGCCTCGGGCAGTAAAAGGAACATCGTTTTCCGGGATAATAGCACCGATAACTCCTTTCTGACCATGTGATGTTGCAAATTTATCGCCTAGTTCTGGTATTCGCGGGTCACGCGTTTTAACTTTAACTATTTTATTTCCCTGACCGTCTTCAGTGATAAAAACAACATCGACAATTCCTTCCTCTTCCTGCCGCATGACAGAGCTTGATTCTTTTCTGGTTTTAATAGAAATTTCCCGCACTTCTGAAAGGAATTTTGGCGGCGATGATTTTCCTATAATAACCTCGCCTGATTCTAATTTTGCTTCAGGATAGACAATTCCATCATCTTCTAAATATTTATAACTCTCTTCTGTTCGATAGCCGGAGACATCTTTTTCTGGAATGCTAATTTGATCTTTGAGCCCTCCAGCATAATTTAATTCTACTGACGTGTACGGTCGATAATAGGTCGAGCGTGCAAGTCCTCTATCTAATGATCCCTTATTGAGAATTAGCGCATCTTCCATGTTATAGCCTTCATAGGTCATAACAGCGACGATAAGATTTTGTCCGGCAGGATGAACATTTAGTGTATCATAAATAAAACTGCGCACAATTGGTGTCTGAGGATAATGCAGAATGTTAACGTCAGTATCAATGCGGCATAAAAAATTTGCGGCATATAATCCCAGTGCTTGTTTTTGGGTTTTACTTCCTCGATTCAATCGAGATGACTGATCATAATTTGCATACGGAACGAGGCTAGTAACAACACCCAGCAAATCAATTTTATCAATTGCAAGATGTGTGTGTTTTTCTGTCAAATCAGAAGGAGTGAGCGCGACTAATGCATTTTCTTCTTCAGCAGCATCGAGATATTCAATGACGCCGTTTTTTATCAAATCGTCCCATTTTAATGCTCCGTCGCGTAATAATGCCATATGTTCTTCGGTAATAACTGCCTTGCCTTGATCTGCAATAATAAGCGGGCGCATGACTCTTCCAATTTCCGTTGAAAGCAATATGTTATCAAAGGTTTGATCGTAGCGTATACTTAATTCAATAGGAAGTTCTGCAGCACGCCGCTTATTTTTTAATTTTTTAATAAATTCTGTAATATTGTCAACGCTGCCAATGAATCGACCATTCAGGAAAATATCTTTACCAGTGTGATCTTCTTTTTTAAGACCAATTTCTTTGCACACTTTTATTAATTTTTCGTCGTCAATATTTGTTCGCGTTGATATTTTTGCCAATATTGCAAGATTTTTTCGCAGACCAATTTCTGTTCCTTCCGGTGTTTCTACCGGACAGAATCTACCGTAGTGGGTTGGATGCAAGGTTCTTGCAAGGAAATTTTCTTGTTCTCCTGGCAGCATCGAAGAAACTCTTTGCAATTGCGAAATAATTGCAAGATAATTTGTTTTATCCATATTCTGCGTCACTCCTGAACGCTCGCCGATCCAATTACCCGTTGCAATGGCGGATTCGATTCTATGTGTAAATAGCGTCGATTTCGCAATGGTTTTGAGAGAATAAAATTTTTTTCTTTTCTGAATTTTCTGCAATGAATGCTGAATATCACGCAATAAAATATTCATGTTTATCCTAAATAAATCCGCCAATAAATCTCCAGACATTCTGACTCGTTTATTTGCATAATGATCTTTATCAGTAGTATTGTCAGGATTTTCTTTTGCGATGAAAAATTGTTTTACCAATTTGCAGAGCGTTATTGCTTTTTCAACTCTGTGCTCTTTTTTTAATCCAATATGCGGCAAGAAATAGGAATCGATTCGCTGCTTGACTCTGTCAAGAATTTCTTTTTTGCTTCCCTGTAAGGCAGTTTTTTCCGCGATTGCCATCATTGCATCTTCTTCAGTTTTTATATGCGCAAATTCGTAGAGATTGACAATAAGACTATCGTTTTCTTTTCCAATGAATTGTGCAATATCCTTTTCTTTTGTCAAGCCCAAGGATTTGAGAATAATAATGACGGAAATATTTTTGAATCGAGAGAAACTCACATCAATAATTCCTTCGTTTGTTTCAGTGATCGAAATGGGAATTCTATAGCTTCCCCGTCGAGAAAATAAGCGAAGCATACTTCCGTTTTTTGGTTTTTCAATGAAAGGCTGATTTTCTGCCAAGTCTTCTGCCATGACGATAACTCTTTCATTTCCATTGATAATAAAATATCCTCCTGGATCCTGCGGATCAATATATTCTTCAATTAATTTTTCTTTGTCTAAATGCGCAAGATTGCACGCTTCGCTTTTTACAATGATAGGGATTTGTCCGATTTCAATGTCGTGACTTTCAATCTGCCCTGATTGCTTGACTGTCAGTTCGACGTGAATTGGCGACGAATAGGTTAAACCTCGGATTCTTGCTTCAGTCGGCGTTACTAAATGAGAGGATCCGTCTGCTTCAATAATATGGGGCCTGCCGACACGAATTTTTCCTAGATTAATTTCAATATCTTCGCGCGGCAACGAGTCATTAAGCTCATCGACGATTTCCTGCATTCGGTGATTGATAAAATTATTGAAACTCACGATGTTTGATTCAACAAGACTGTGATACTCCAAATATTTTTTTACGAGCAAATGCTCTTCTTTTAATTGATTTTTTTCTAATTTCATTAATCAACCCTGCCGATTTCATCACGGGAAAAGCCAGTATTTATTTGAGTTGGATTATAGGTAAAAAGAGGTTGTGATGATGAAGAAATAAGGTGAGAAAAAGATGAAGATGGAGAGGGGGGTAAATAATCAATGGGGGCAATTGATGCAGGATTTAATTGCATTTTGTTTTTTCTTGCATATTCCCAGATGCCTGATGCACAATTTGTGGCGAGCGGAATTAATGTAAGATATCCCAAAGTTGAAAATTCAGGTATTTTTCCAACGAGTGATGCAGCAACGAGAAGACCAAATGATTGAAAAAATGAGCCGATTGTAACACCTGTAAATGTTGAACGAACTGAAGAAGAAAGAGTTGAGGGAGATGGAGAATATTGTGAGAAAGTGACAGGAAAAAAATACATACCCTCTACAGATTTAAATATGAGATCTGTTAAATTTTTTTGTTCCATATTAAATAGTAATGACCCGATAATAGACAGTAGGTTTTCCTCCAACAGAATTTCTTTCGATTTTTATAATGTCTCCAATGACACAATCATGCGGCAAGGCAGAATCTGTTATTCTTATTTTTGGCAATTGTGTAAGAGAAATATTTAAACTCGTCAGTAACTTTTCAGAATCTATATGATTGAGTTTGACGTGTTTTGGCTGCAAGATGTGCATAGTAAGTAAACAAGGGAGTCGCGCCTTAATTTATCGGAGTAATTTATACTAATTATTCAAAAGTAGGTTTATAAATGTTGTGATTTGGAAATTTTGACGCATTACAAATAATAAATTCTATAAAATTCTGTACCCTTAAAAGGATTATAGAATATAGAGGGGGCTGTTGTATATAAATTGTTCTTATATTAAGTTATTTCTTTAAAGGAGTGACGAGAAAAGTTTTTATAGTGAGAGAATATAAAATAAGAATGATAATCCACATAACAAAACGTGTAATAAATAATCTTGCTGAAAAGAATATTATTTATGAAGTTGTTGGAGAAGTAAGACCGTCGGAGTATACTTATTCTGTAAGGGCGCGACCATTAAAAAAACATTTCTTAATAGAGGATAGTTATGGAAGATCTGAACTTAGAGCTTATAGCCCTGTAGGAATAGAATCAAAATTGAAAGATGCTGACGAAAGAGCGTATAAAATAGCAAAAGATAAAGCGGAATAATTTAGAAAGATAATAATAAGAGTATACACTCCTCGCATAGCTGATAATACACAAAAAAAATAAAATAAAAACTTGTAGTATACGAAAATTAGTTCGCTTGTGGAATCCAAGCGAATTAATGGTTAA